>CAZDLO010000029.1:0-9411 GCA_964506325.1 uncultured Tangfeifania sp. | reverse complement strand
AACCTGAAACGTCATCTCCAGAGACAGGAAATGAGTGTTTCAAACAACTAACAATACTAAAAAGACCTGGCAATGACCACATCATTTCTGCGGAAATTTATGGCAGTTACCTCTGCCCTCCTGTTCCTCCAAACAGCCGGTTTCCCGGCAGGATTTAGCGGCGAAAAACGGGATGACATGAAAGTCATGCTGCGCCAGGGATTTGTAACCCCTCCCGACTCTGCACGCCCAGGGGTTTACTGGTATTTCATGGATGGAAATATTTCCAGGAAGGGGATGACCGATGACCTGGAGGCGATGAAAAAGGCAGGAATCGGCAGCGTGATATTCCTGGAGGTCAATGTTGGCATTCCCCGCGGGCCTGTCACATTTCTGAGTGCTGAGTGGCAGGGTCTATTTACCCATGGTGTTAAAGAGGCGGAGCGGCTGGGCATTTCGCTGATCATGGGTTCAGGGCCGGGATGGGCCGGCAGCGGAGGGCCATGGGTCAAGCCGGAGCAATCCATGCAGCATCTTGTTTCAATTGATACCCTTGTCAAAGGTCCGGTTCGATTCAACTCCCTTTTGGCAACACCACCACCAAAAAAACCCTATTTCGGATATGGAGCCCTTACCGATACCCTGAGAAAAAAATGGGAAAAATATTACCGGGATGTGGCCGTCATGGCCTTCAGAACCCCTTCCGCCCAGGACAAGATTTCGGATATTGAAGAAAAAGCACTTATCTACCGGGCGCCCTTCTCTTCAGTGAAGGGAGTTAAATCTTTCCTTCCTGCACCGCTCAACTATCCCGGATTCGAGCCAGGATCGTCCATCGATAAAGACAGCATACTGGATATCAGTCAGCATCTAAAAGCTGATGGCAGTCTTGCCTGGACCGTTCCTCCGGGCAACTGGACCATCCGGCGCCTGGGTTTAAGAAACAATGGAGCTGTCACACGTCCGGCACCTGAACCCGGACTGGGATTTGAGTGTGACAAGATGGACACGGCAGCCTTTAACAGCCACTACGATTTCTTCATCGGAAAGCTGCTCAAAAATCTAGGAACCAGGGATCCCAAAGCTGCCGGAGGCTGGAAAATGATCCACCTCGACAGTTGGGAGATGGGAGCCCAAAACTGGACCGCCAATTTTCGAACTGAATTTCAGAACCGCCGTCACTATGACCTTTTCCCTTACCTCCCGGTTTACAACGGGAATATCGTGAATTCGCGCGAAGTAAGCGAACGGTTTTTGTGGGATATCCGCAAAACTGCCCAGGAATTAGTCGTTGAAAACCATGCCGAACATTTCAAATCGCTGGGCCGGCGAAGCGGTCTGCGGCTTTCCATTGAACCTTACGATATGAACCCGACCGCCGACCTTGAACTGGGTGCGGTGGCAGATGTCCCGATGTGCGAGTTCTGGAGCAAAAACTATGGATACAATACATCGTTCAGCTGCATCGAGGCCACTTCAATCGCCCATGTGCAGGGCAAGCCGGTTGTACAGGCCGAAGCCTTCACCGCGGAGAAGTCGGAAGGCTGGAAGCTCTACCCCGGGGCCATCAAAGACCAGGGTGACTGGGCTTTTGCAGCCGGTATCAATAAATTTTACTACCACACTTTTGCGCACCAGCCCCTCAATGAAAAACTTAAACCCGGAATGACCATGGGGCCTTATGGGGTGCACTGGGACAGAAACCAGACCTGGTGGACCATGTCGGCAGCTTACCACACCTATATAACCCGTTGCTCCTGGCTCCTGCAGCAAGGCAAACATGTAGCGGACATCCTCTATCTTTCTCCCGAAGGAGCCCCGCACATATTCAGGCCGCCACTGTCGGCCCTGGCCGGTAATGATACATTGCCCGACCGCAGGGGATACAATTTTGACGGGTGCTCACCGGGTATGCTGCAAAGCGCCGTTGTAAAGGATCACAAAATATGTTTTCCTGGTGGCGGGAGCTATAACATACTTGTATTGCCCCTCATCGAGACCATGACCCCCGAATTGCTGAGAAAAATTGAGTCTCTGGTTCGCGAAGGTGCCAGCATACTTGGAATTCCGCCTAAAAAATCACCCAGCCTGGTGAACTTCCCTGCATGCGACAACGAGGTCCTTGCCACTGCGCTGAAGATTTGGAGAAGCACATCTCCACCCCAGAATCTTCAGGAAATTTCATACGGTAAAGGCAGGGTTTTCAGGGCAGCAGATTTTGGTAAGGTTGATTCCACCAGGCCTTACCCTTCCTATGAAATTACTGCTGACTTACTGAAAAAACTGAACGTAAAGGAAGATTTCAGTTCCGACGGACCGGTCAGGTATGCACACCGTACCCTGGATGAAACGGAAATCTATTTCGTTTCCAACCGCTCAGACAGCAACATCAGTACAAAATGCCGTTTCAGGACCGGCACCGGCATGCCGGAGTTGTGGAATCCTCTCACCGGAGAGATCCGCATGCTGAAGAATTACACCACGGAGGAAGGCATCATTTCTGTCCCCATGCAGTTTGCCGCCCATCAGAGCTTTTTCGTGGTCTTCGACAAAAGCAGCAAGGCTGGCATCCCGACAAAACCTGCCGGAAAGAATTTCCCAGGTACCAGTAACCTTCTAAACCTTGAAGGCTCCTGGAAAGTAACCTTTGAAACCAGCCTGGGCGGCCCGGGAGAGGTCATTTTTGACCAACTCGGTGACTGGACCAACAGGAAGGAAGAAGGGATAAAATTTTACTCTGGTACAGCGACTTACAAGAAGTCGTTCCTTCTCCCGAAAGAGACAGTGAAAGCCTCCCATCCGTTGTACCTGGACCTTGGGGCAGTCGACTGCATGGCCCGGGTACGCCTGAACGGCAAAGAGATCGGAACGCTCTGGACCGCCCCCTGGAGCCTTGAGATTACCGGGGCAGCAAAAGAAGGGGAAAATGAGCTCGAGATCCGGGTCGTCAACCTCTGGCCAAACCGCCTCATCGGAGACGAACAGTATCCTTCAGACGGGATACAAAACCGGCAATGGCCGGAATGGCTGCTTCAGGACAAACCGCGTCCAACAGAAAGAATTACATTCGCTTCGTACAGCTTTTACAAAAAAAACTCACCTTTGTTAAAATCGGGACTCCAGGGACCGGTCCGGATCCTGAAAGAAATCTCTGAATAATCAACCACCAAATAACTGACAAAATGACTAAAATCGCCCAGCTTACAAAGACCATCCTGGTTCTCACCGGACTGGCCACTTTCATTTTTTCGGGTTGCAACAAGGAAACCCAAAAGAAGGAAGCCGGCATGATCAACGATTTCATCTCCCTGCAGTCCAAATTACAGGACCCTCCTTCCGAATACCGGAGTGCTCCTCTCTGGGACTGGAACGACAAAATCACCGAGGAGGGTATCGACTATCATATGAAGAAGTTCAAAGAGGGAGGATTGGGCGGTGTTTTTGTGCATCCAAGGCCCGGACTTATTACCGAATACATTTCGGAAGACTGGCACCATCTTTTTGACTACACTGTTAAAAAGGGGAAAGAGCTAGGGATGAAAGTCTGGATCTATGATGAGAACAGTTATCCGAGCGGATTTGCGGGGGGACACGTCCCTGCCGAGATGCCGGATTCCTACAGCCATGGAACCGGCCTCGGGTGGAAAATTCAGGATACCCTGAAGACAGATACTTCAAGGTATGAAGTTGTATTGAAACTCGAGAACAACCAGTACACCGATATCACTTCGAAATTGGAGCAGGAACAGGGAAAGACCGGGAAATATTACCTCTTTGTTAGGACCTACAGCAAGAAAGGTTACTGGATGGGGAATTTCCCATATGTGGATCTGCTCTACAAGGGGGTGACAGAGAAATTCCTGGAGATCACCATGAAGGGATATGAAAAGTACAACAAGGCGGACTTTGGAAATACCTTACCCGGCATTTTTACCGATGAGCCCAACCTGGAGGCAGCGCTGGAGTCGAGAAAATCCTACCGCTGGACACCCGATTTGTACGATGAATTTCAAAAACGCTGGGGGTATGACCTGAAAGTTAATCTTCCTTCCCTTGTTGATGAAACCGGCAACTGGAAAAAAGTCCGGCATGACTATTACACGGTCCTGCTGGAGATGTTTATAGACCGATGGGCCAAACCCTGGAACAAATACTGCGAAGTAAACAACCTTGCGTGGACCGGCCATTACTGGGAACACGGATGGCCCAAACCAACGGATGGGATGGACGAATCAGCTTTTTACCTCTATCACCAGATGCCAGGGGTGGATATGCTGGGAAATACCTACTCACAGGGCGGCCAGGGCGACCAGTTCGGGAATACCAGGGCCATACGCGAACTCCACAGTGCAGCCAACCAGGCAGGCCATAACAGGATGCTGAGCGAAACCTACGGCGGGGCAGGATGGGAAATCAATTTCACAAATTACAAAAGACTCGTCGACTGGCAAGTGGTCCTGGGTGTTAACTTTGTAAACCAGCACCTTTCCTATTTCACCATCAAAGGGGTTCGCAAATTTGACTATCCGCCGAGTTTCACTTACCATGAACCCTGGTGGGAGAATTACAAACCCTTCGGTGATTACCTGGGAAGAATATCCATGGCCATGTCGTCAGGGGAGCAGATCAACAAAACGGTTGTGCTGCAACCAAATACAACTGCCTGGAGCTATTTCTCCCGCAAGAATAGTAATCCGTTTATCGACTCTATCCAGGTTAAATTCAAGAGCTTTGTCTACCAGCTTGAAAGAGCCCATTACGAATATGATCTAGGTTCAGAATTGGTTATGAAGACCATCGGTTCGGTTAAAAACGGGAAGCTGGTAATCGGAAAACGAAGTTATGGCCTGGTTGTCATACCTGCCTATATGGAGAACCTGGAGCAAAATTCCTATACCCTTTTGAAACAATACCTGCTTGAAGGCGGAAAGATTCTCTCCTTTACCAGGAGTATTCCCCGGCTCGACGGAGCGGAAAGCAGCCTCAACAACGAACTGATGACTGCCTTTTCCAAACAATGGACTTTCGCCGAGTCTGCCACAGATGAAAAAACCAGGGTAGCCATGACTGATCCCGATTTTTCCATCAGCGAGTCTCTCCCTGTGACAGGAGAACTGTATCACCAGCGCAGAATTCTGAAAGACGGCCAAATTCTCTTTTTTGTTAACTCTGATACCACGCAAAGTGTCACTGCCACCATTACAGGCAATGGGAAAAGCTTATTTACAATGAATCTAAATACCGGGAAGAGCAAACCGGAGCCTGTCAAATCGGAAAACGGGGTGGTAACTTTTGACATTGAGCTGCCTCCAGCCGGTAGTGCCCTTTATTATCTCCCTGATACAAATGCCTCATCCATTGCTGCTGCCTCTGTTGCCTCCAGTCCGGACGCTGTTCCGGAAAACAACACCTTCCTGGAAATTCCTGTAACAGAAAAGACAGAAACCACAGTAAGCCAGGGGGCTGACAATGTACTGGTGCTTGACTTCCTGGATCTGAAAAATAAAACCCTGGATCTGAAAAATACCTATTTCATGAAGGCCATGAGGCAGCTTTATGATTCCAGCGGGTTCAAGATGGGCAATCCATGGCAGCATAAGATCCAGTACAGGCAAGACTACATGGCCCTCGACACTTTTAAAACCGGTTCAGGATTTGAGGTCTCCTACCATTTCAGGGTAGCATCCACTGCAGATCTTAACACCTTATCCAACCTGGATATTGTGGTTGAACGCCCCGAATTATGGGACCTGTATCTGAACGGAACCAAATTGACAAAATCCGACAAGTGGTGGATTGACCGTGAATTTTTCCGTTTTCCCGTAGGAAGCAACCTCAAACAGGGATCCAACCTGATCACGCTAAAAGCTGAAAAGATGTCGGTGCATGCAGAAATCATGCCTGCCTACCTGGTTGGAAATTTCAAACTTAACCCGTTATGGCAGGGATTTGAAGTGACCAACGGCACCCTTTCGGCCCTGGGATCCTGGAAAGCACTGGGATTTCCGTTCTATTCGCAGAAAGCGCTCTATACGCAGAAATACACTACCCTCCAAAGCGGAAAATCCTATAAAGTAAAGTTGAACCGCTGGAATGGCACCATGGCTGCCGTCTATGTGAACGGTGAGAAAGCCGGAGTGATCATGGCACCGCCGTTTGAACTGGAACTTCCGTCAAAACTCACTCCGGGTGATAATGTCATCGGGGTGGAGGTAATCGGCAGCCTGAAAAATACTTTCGGGTTCTTTTACAAGACTGCTGCCAACAGGTGGATTATCGGTCCCGGCGACTGGGATGTCTCACCACCGGCATTGCCCTCTCCGGAGAATTATTTTCTGCTGGATTACGGACTTTTCGAGCCTTTCAGCCTGGTCACCATGAACTGAAAATGGAGAATGGAACATCGGCAATGATTGTATTCTCCCTTTTGCGAATTACCGGAAAGATACTATGAAACCAGGTAGAAGAATTTCTCCTTTCCTGGTCCTGCTGCTGCTTACCCTTCCCGGGTTTAGCCAGCGACAGGTTTCCCCGGAAACCATGAAGAAGGTCTATGAGGCCGTCAGAACACCTTACAAGTACGGACTTGTTGTTGTTCCCGGAAGCGACCACCAAAAAACCGATAGCCCGACCGTATTCCGTTACCGGGATACATGGTACATGACCTATATCGTATTTGATGGGAAGACCGGCAAGGATGGCAGGGGATATGAAACATGGCTTTCTGAAAGTGATGATCTGCTTCATTGGAAAACCCTGGGGAAAATCCTTTCCTTTTCGAACTCCGGCAGCTGGGACTGCAATCAAAAAGCCGGCTATATCGCATTGACAGACCCTTCCCTGGATGGGTCGCAGAAGGTAAGCCGGTTCAATGGCAGGTACTGGATGTCGTATATCGGAGGAGGATCCAGGGGGTATGAGACGCCGCCCATAAGCATCGGAATGGCTAGTACCGGGGAGAAAATCAACAAGGTGCATGAATGGAGTGCCATGTCAAATCCTGTGCTGGCATCGGCTGACAAGGATTGCTCCTGGTGGGACAATGAAGTGATGTACAAGAGTTCGGTCATCAGGGATAGGTCCAAAACCCTGGGACACCGCTTCGTCATGTTTTACAATGCAAAAGGGGTGAAATCAGATACGGCAAGATCGGCGGAAAGGATAGGCATAGCAGTTTCCGACGACATGGTCAGCTGGAAACGATACGGGAAAAACCCGGTTCTGGATCACCACAGGGGTATTACCGGAGATGCGCAGATCAGGAAGATGGGAGATACCTGGATCATGTTCTATTTCGGTGCTTTCTGGGAAAACAGGCCGGGCGCATTCAACCGCTTTGCCTGTTCGTACGACCTTGTCAACTGGACCGACTGGACAGGGCAGGATCTCGTTGCACCCTCAGAACCTTTTGACAACCTCTACGCACACAAATCCTGGGTGGTAAAGCACAAGGGTATCATCTACCATTTCTACTGCGCTGTCAACAAGCAGGATCAACGGGGAATTGCCGTTGCCGTTTCCAAAGATCTAGGTAAAAGCGACCTGAAATTCTGACTTACTCAATAGGTGTAACCGAGCGCAGGATCATCTGCCTCGCCGATTTGGAAGTATTTATCCAGGTCCTTCAAAGCGATAACCTTCAGTTTTTTTGATTCAAGGTAATCAATGAATAAGGCAAATTTGGAAGGATCGGTATGGACCCAGGGATGGGCAATATCAGGAACACCATGGAACTGCAGTACAATGGCCTTCCCGGGTTCCGCCCTTTCAACAACTTCCATGAAATGTTCAAGGGTCCATTGAGGATAGGCATCTGCGGCGGTGGGTATTATCAGCCGGTTGTGAACTCCGGGGTCGAACACCGGACCGTGAGCGATCTGACCGTAGGGAATCTCCGGTTGCATCCCCCTTCTGGCAAACCGGTAGCCAAGGTCCCTGATGATGGCAATGGCGGCGGGACAATAGCGATTTCCCGGCCATCCGAAGCTTACCGGCCTTGGCACTCCATTTGCACTGAGGGCTGAATCCACCCTTGCCAGGTTTTCTGTCATACTGGCGACCTCCTTTTCCTTGTTCATGCCGGCATGGTTCCAGCTATGGTTTCCAATTTCAAAGCCCATACGGTAAAGCTTGCCGACATCCTCCCAGCTCAAGAAATTGGCAGTGTCTTTCATCCATTCGTTGCAAACAAAAAATGTGGCACCGAAACCCATTTTTTTCAGCAACGGGGCCACATAATCCAGGTGTGACTGCACGGCATCATCAAAAGTAAGGACGACAATTTTCTCCCTGCTTTGGGGGTATCCGTCCATGACCAACCCTGTCAATATTAATAACAACAAGTATTTCCGGAGAGTTCTGCAGACCATTTTATTCAGTTTAGACGATTCGCGGGTACTAAATTATGAAATTCATTTCTGTAAACACCTCCTGCCTGCCAGGTATATTTCAAAACCAAATTTTTGCAAGGATTAATTTAAACAAAACCCGGGCCGTACTGCATGATTTTACTGATCCGGGCCGGCATTTAACCAATTATGCCAAAAATTTGCCTGATTATCCTTTGTTTTCCTATATTTATAACCGGATCTCCGATCGAACAAACCAACAAACGCATTACTATGAGAAAATACTGTCTTTTTCTGCTGCTTTCAGCACTTTTGCTGTGCTCATGCGATGTCTTCATGGCAAAAACTTCTTCGGATGTTAAAACCAACTGGCAGGACCAGTTCAATACGGAACTTCAACTGCTGGGTCACAGGAACTGGATTCTCGTGGTGGATAAAGCCTTCCCTTTGCAGACTGCCCCGGGCATCGAGGTAATCAATACAGGAGAATCGCTTCAGGATGTACTGAAGTATACCCTGCAGAAAATCGACCGTTCACTGCATGTCAAACCGATCATTTTTACCGATAAGGAACTTGAATTCATCACCCCTCAGATGGTACCCTACATCGACAATTACAAGAAGGAGCTGCAGAAAAACCTGAAGGATATAGTGCCCCAGACACTGTTGCACGACTCTGTTTTTGTAAAGATCGACAAGGCATCCAGGTTGTTCAAGGTTCTGGTGCTCAAGACAGAAGAAATTATTCCATACTCCTCTGTATTCCTCCAGCTCGACTGCAAATACTGGTCTCCTGAAAAAGAAAAAGGACTGAGGGAACAGATGAGCAAATAATCTGAAATCCATTCAGAGGCTGTTTCAAATTCTTACACAGAGAGTTTATTAACTCAATAATGAAAATAAAATTGGTTTCATTATTGCAGTCCTAAGCAAAATTCATTGGAGTAAAAAAAAGATACACTGAGAGAGAAAAATCGCCAGCGATTTTTAAACTCCGGGTGCTACGGGGTTTCTCTACTGTTTCAAATCCTTACACAGAGAGTTTATTAACTCAATAATGAAAATAAAATTGGTTTCATTATTG
>CAZDLO010000028.1:0-36344 GCA_964506325.1 uncultured Tangfeifania sp. | reverse complement strand
TCATAATAACCGGCCCAGGATGAATTGGTCCAGAGGTATTGGTTAACCTCCGGCATTCCGTCATTGGTTCCCATTTGATTGTACTGCATGGCTCCGGCCACACCTGTTTTGTGGTCTCCCAGCGACTTGTAGGTTTTCGCGGTACTTGTCAAAACATACGTAAGAATATAATTGGAAGAAACATTTGTAGGATTATTGGGATCTACATTCAGATCCGTAAGGTCCCTGCAGGATGTTATCTGAAACAACATCGCCAATACAACTGTCTTTAGTAATATTTTTTTCATGGCAATTTTCCTTTAAAAATCAAAGTTTAACTTAAATCCCAGCGTGCCTGTCCAGGGCATCATGTTGTAATACTCTGCTCCCTGTATCCAGGTGCCGCCGGTATTTCTGTAAGCCCTTTCCGGATCAATGTGGATGCCGGCTTCGGTCCATTCAAAAATGTTGGTTGCAACAAAAGAAATGGATGAATTCTGAATGTTGACTTTCTGCAGCAATTTTCTGGGAATGTGATAAGTTAGAGTCAACTCCCTAAGTTTAACATAGGTTGAACTATAGATGGACCTGTCCACAATTGCCCTGTTGGATGCCTGGTTGGCGTTAAACGGATCCAGCCATTTGGTCAATGCAGGAGCTCCGAGATTCTCAACATAGGACTTTACTCCACCTACTGTTGTTTCATATACTCCCGGGTTGAAACTGGCATCAGCATACCGGTTGACAGGTACCGGGCTCGGCCACGGGAATCCGCCCAACTCAGGTAGTCGTCCCCCTACCCAATTGCCAAAAAATGCATCAGGATTGGCTTTGATCTGATCTACAATATTCGTGCTTTTGTCATAAGGAGCACCACTGAAGGAGCTTTCATTCACACCATTGTTTTGCATGAACATCCATGAGTTGGAATAAAACTCTCCTCCCTGGTTCCATTCAACATTGGCATAAAGTGAAAATCCCTTGTAGGTAAAGGTGGGCTGCATTCCCAGGATAAAATCCTGGTTGGTATTGCCGATCTTGACCATGTGTGATGGATCCTGGTCCATCTGGTATTTCCCCGATGATGCTATTATGGGATATCCATAATAGGGAGATGTTTTATCAGATACCTTTAGAATAGGCTTCTCCCAGATATCACCCAGTCTTTCGCCTACTTTGGTGCGGATCACCCCGTTACCTCCTTCCATTGAATAAAAATCAATGTTGGAAAGTCCCTCTGCAAGTTCTTTTAAGATGGAATGGTTTTTGGTAAAACTAAAATTCAGGTCCCACCTGAAATCTTTCTTTAAGACCGGTGTTGTGGTTAGGTTGATCTCCCATCCGCTGCTCTCAATATTCCCTGAATTGATCGATTTTGAAGACGCGCCAGACTCAACCGGCAACGAGATCCTGATGATCTGATTTTTGTTCTGAATCACGTAATAAGTAACATCCAGGCCAATTCTGTTGTCCAGTAATTTCAGGTCGGTACCAATTTCGTTGGAGGTGGAACGTTCGGGTTTTAACTGGTTATTAGTCAGATTCCCTCCCATGTACATTTGCTTGGCATTACCCCAGTCCTGACCGATGGAGAAGATGGGATCCAGGTTATACGGGCTCGTATCATTACCCAATTGGGCGCTACCTGCCCTTAACTTGGCATAGGTGATCCATTCGGGCATGGTAAACGTCTGTGAAACAATCCAGCTTAAAGAGGCTGAAGGATAGAAATAGGACCGGTTCTCAGGAGGCAGCGTACTTGACCAGTCATTTCGGCCGGTCACATCCAGATAAACCTTGCCTTTGAAATCAACAGATGCCATTCCATAAACACTGTATACTGCCTTTTCGTACCAGCTGTTCCCATAACTAATCGTTCCGGGAACACCGTTTGAAATCGTATAAAGTTGCGGAATAACTAGGGAAGAAGTAGTGTTGCTGATGGATCTGCCATAAGCATATCTGTGGTTTCCCGCCAGGAAAGCGTTAATATTCCAGTTCTTGTCAATTTGTTTTTTGTAGGATAGGTTTAATTCAAGGTTGTTTTCCTTGTTGTAGAAATCACTTACATTGAAGTAACCTGTTGTATTAGTGGTGGTACTGAACGCTCTTTTCCCTACCCGGTTCTCTGAATAGGCATCTCTTAAAAAACGCCCCATAAGGCTAAACTCCTTGTTGATATTCCAGTCAAACTGAACTTTGGTGATTAACCTGTCCCTCTTGAAGGAGTTGGTGTTCTCATTGGCAACAAAATAGGCATTGTTCTGTTTTGATGCATTGACGCGTTGCTGGATACCACTCATTCCAGGCATCCAATAATCCTTCAGGTCGTTAATATTTACCTGGGCGCCCTTCTCATACAAACTTCTAACAACGTCGTTCCTGTCGTCGCCGGTAACATTCGGTCGGTTGTCCGACCCTGTCTCATTCCAGTTAAAATTGGCCGTAACCGATAGTTTATCGGATAACCTGTATAGTGTATTCAGGTTAATGGTACTTCTTAACAGGTTGGTATTGGGAATCATCCCCTCGTTCCGCATGTCTCCAAGCGATAACCTGAAATAGCCATTCTCGTTATTACCATCCACAGCAACGTTATTGGTCAGGGTATAGCCTGTCCTCATAAAATCCTGGATCCTGTTTTTATAGGAAACCAGTGGAACTGCCTCGGTAGTGTTCCATAATACCCATTTTTCTCCAGTATCCAGCTGGGAACCCCAGGATTCATTTTCCGCCTGTTCCAGGATGTGAGCACCGGCCTTACCGCTTCCGAACCTGGATTGATACGGATATACATCGGTAATAATATCAAATACTGTTGAGGTATTCACAGAAACACCCAGACCCTTTTTGCCCTTGGCACCTGAACGGGTTGTGATAAGAACAACTCCATTCCCCGCCCTGGACCCATAAAGTGCGGCTGCGCTGGCTCCCTTCAGTACAGAAACGCTTTCTACGTCATCCGGATTAAGGTCTGAAATCGAATTACCCATATCCGCACCATTGTAAAGGTTGGTCGATGTATTGGATACAGGTACACCATCAATTACAAATAGTGGCTGATTGTCATTGCTTAACGATTTGGCTCCACGGATGATAATATTGACGGAAGCTCCTGCATTTCCATTCATCTGTGAAATCCTTACCCCTGCGACCTTGCCCTGGAGCCCGGTCAGCACGTTCATTTGTGGTGTTTCTGTCAGAAGTTCCCCTTTTACCTCTGCGACAGAATAACCCAAAGACTTTTTATCCCTTTTCATGCCCAGTGCAGTAACAACCACGTCAGCAACTCCGACTGTTACAGGGGCAAGTGCAAGATTTAACAGGGTGGTTTGACTGATGTCTGCCTCTACAGTTTCCATCCCGACAAAAGATATAACCAAAGTCTTTGATTCCAGCGGAACCTTCAAGGTGAACTCACCGTTGGCATCTGTGGTGATTCCGGTACTTGTACCTTTAACCACAATAGAAACACCGGGGAGAGGCATTTTGGTGTCGTCAGTAATTTTCCCTTTGATCTCTTTCCTTTGAGGCTGGGGAATGTCAGAAGTTATACTTGCCGGAACAGAACCGTCTGCTTCCAGGATCACGATTTGCCGGTCATATATTCTGAATTTGTTGCTTGTTTCTGCAAAAACCTGGTTCAGAACATTTTCAATTCCGTCATTTTCAGAATTTACTGATACCACACGGTTCAGATCAAGGTTTTTTTCGTTGTAAAGCAAAATAAACTCACTGCTTTTTTCAATCTCCGAAAAGAGCTGGGAGACTGTCACCTGGTTGAGTGAAAAAGTAAATTTGGTTTGTTGAGAGTAACTTTTTGCTGAAACAGTTGCTATTGAAATGAGCATAAAAAAAGTCAGTATTTTCATTCTCATTAAGATTTTGGTCATGCACCCCTTAAAGGCACATAAATGAACCTGGTTTTTTTTCATAGATTTGTAATGTTTACGTTTAACTTTTTGTGTGAACTGAAACATTGCCGGTGAGTTGGCAGACTTGCCGGCATTTTTCTGGTTAGATTAATTTCTCATAGGCATCTCATTGTTTATGACAATAAATATTTTTTGATGGTCAATCCTGTAGGTTACCTTCGCAACATCCGCCAAAACCTTCATCACATCCTCAATTGAATCCTTAAGGTCAAGCTTTCCACTGATAAGGTCGTCTGATTGAAAAAGATTCGTACCCACAACCTGCACATTATAATATCTTTCAACCTTTTTTAAAATATTGCCCAAAGGTTCTTTGTAAAATGTAAACCATCCCTCTGTCCACGCTGTAAATATCTCAGGGTTGGCCTCTTCATATACTTTTGTTGACAGACCGGCTTTGCTGAACAAGGCTCTTTGATTCCGGTTCATAATCACTTCCTCTCCAAAAAGATTAATTCCCTTGTTCTCCCTCAATGAAACTGAACCTTCCAGTAAAACAGTCGTTATCTCCTTGTCTGCTTCATAATCAGAAACATTGAATTTGGTGCCCAGTACCCTGATGATAACCTCTCTTGTATTGACAAAAAACGGATTTGACTTATCATGTGTAACATCGAAACAGGCTTCACCTTCGAGAAACACCTCCCGTTTGGATCCCGAAAACCTGGCAGGAAAAGCCATCTTACTCCCTGCATTCAACCAAACTTTTGTACCATCCGAAAGCTCAACAAAGGATTTTTTCCCAAATGGCACAACCACCTGGTTCATAGCAATTTCAGATCTCTTTGCACCAACCGCTGAAAGCGCCACAATGCTGTCATTATTGATGCGGATGCTATTTTGCTGAGCACTTACTTTGATGACGGAATCATCTTTCTTCAGGTCAATCTCTTCCCCGGTGGATAATATTAGCCTGGATTGCTTATTTGTTGCAGGAGCCTCATTGGATGCCCACTGAAAAACGGGTTCCTTATTCAATTCCCAATATCCGAGAGCCGACAACATCAGAACAAAAACAACTGCTGCCGCATATTTAAAATAACCACGGATTCTTCTGGTTCTCAATTGAGATTGATGGTCAAAATCTACTTCTGAGATTTTTGCCCACATCGCGTAAATTTCATTCTTAAAAACAGGTTCCTCCTTCACATTTAAAATCATGATGATCTCCTTCGCCTGTCTGACTTTGTAGGCAAACTGTGGATTATCATCAACAAGCCTGCTAAGTTCGTGATTCTCTGACAGATGTTTTAACCAAACAGGGAAATCCCGGTCCTCCAGCATCTCTTCAACGGTATATCCGAGAAATTTTTTAAACACAGTGTGAAGTTTAGTCTTTATTGTATAAAGACATCAGTACCATTTTTGTGGACAATTATCCGGACTTTTTTTTGAGGAGGAACAAAAAAATCAAATCAGCCGGTTCCAGGTGCTCACGAAGGGCTTTTAGAGCCCTGAAAACCATTTTCCTGGCAGTATCATATTTAATGGACATCAGCTTGCAGATCTCATCATAACTGTAATCACAAGAATACCTGTAATAAAGAATCTCACGCTGCTTGGGAGAAATTGTTCCGAGCACTTTTCTGATTAACTGAACTTTATAATAATCAGTTTCTTCTCCGATAAGCTCATCTTCGTAGGAATAGGTTATAGACAACTCATATGGAATCTCCTCTCCTTCTTTGACTTCTTTATGCTTTTCCCTGTGAATACTTCTGAGTATACTATGCTTGAAAGCCGACATCAGATAGAAGCGGATATTATTGGTCTCTCCAAGCCCGGTACGGGTCCTTATAAGCTGGTAAAATACATCCTGAATCGTATCCTTGATCAATGCATCATTCCGTGAAAATTTCCTGCCATACTGATACAATAATTCCACGTTACGGCAGTATATGTATGATAAAGCATAACTCTTGCCGTCCCTGAAATCATTCCAGATAGTTAAGTCTGATTGCATGAAAGTCGATTACTTCCTTAAAGTTACAATTTTTTTAACGTAAAAGTTAATTAGTCAAAATTTTAGTTCATATTGTAAAATAGATGACACTACCATTTTGGTGATTATCTTTACGAGCGATTATGGGTTCAAATTACTAATATTATTAATATGAAGAAATTTTTTAAATACCTTGGAATCACAATCCTGGTGCTTATCATGGTTGCTTTGGCCTGGTTTGGCTCTAACCTCAGGGATCAACATCCTGGGTACAAGGCCGACCTGAAGATTCTGAATAATCCACCATCCCAGTTACTGGCCGGATTTTCAGCCATTCCAATTACACCCCCCGTGCCTGACCAATGGGTCGATAATAACAAAAATGCTGAATATGAACCCGGTCAGGGTGATACCTTTACAGATGGTAATGGTAACGGCAAATTTGATCCGGTTTGGATCGCAGGTTTTGGGAACAACAGACCTGCAACTGGCATTCACGACGAATTATGGGCAAGGGCAATGGTCATTGATGACGGTAAAACCCGTTTAGCCATCGTTGTCCTGGATGCGATCGGTTTTATGAACAATGATGTCATCGACCTTAGAAACCGCATTTCAAAAGAAGCAGGGATTACCTATTCCATTATCTCATCAACACACACCCATGAAGGGCCCGATCTACTTGGCCTTTGGGGAGAAAGTCCGTTTCACAGCGGGATCAATCCATCTCACATGGATTTTGTTAAAAATCAGGCAGTAAGGGCCATTGAAACCGCAGTCAAAAATTTATGCCCGGTTCGCTTGTCCATTGCGCAGGACCTTACCGGAGCACTACCCCTGGCCATCGACACCAGGTCTCCTGAAGTTTTCGATTCAGGCCTTCGTATGATTCAGGTGCTTGAAAAACAAAGCGGAAAGACATTGGGAACTCTCGTTACCTGGGGCGACCATCCTGAAACACTTTGGAGTGATAACCTGCTTCTGACTTCCGATTTCCCTCATTATGTAAGGGAGGGTATTGAGAAGGGGGTCTTTTCAAAAGACAGCCTGGTAAAAGCAGGAGTCGGCGGTGTGACAGTCTATGCAAGTGCTGCGGTAGGAGGGTTAATGACTACTCACCCCAGGCTGACTGTAAAGGATCCATTCTCGGGAGAAGAGTTTAAGGAACCCACCTTCGAAAAAGCTGCTGCACAGGGTAAAGCCTTGGCCAACCTGGCGCTCATGGCCATGGACAAACCTGAAATGGTCATTGATTCAGCTGCCATCTCAATTGTTGCACGGACAGTGCCGGTTCCTCTTGACAATACCATGTTCAAACTGGCAGCCATAATAGGGATCATGAAAAGAGGAACAACCGGTTGGATGAAAATGAAATCAGAACTGGCAGTGGTGAAAATCGGGCCCATCTCCATGGTTACCATTCCGGGAGAATTGTACCCCGAATTATTAAACGGAGGTGTGGAGGCACCTGAAGGCCGGGATTATAATATTGCAGCGGTTGAAGTGCCCGTTATCAGGGATATGATGCCGGGCAAATTTAAATTCATGTTTGGCCTGGCCAATGACGAAATTGGATACATATTGCCAAAAAGTCAATGGGACGAAAAGGCTCCATACACTTATGGTAAAAAAGGCGCTCCATACGGTGAGGTAAATTCTCTTGGACCAGAAACAGCTCCGGTAATACACAAAAATATCAAAGCAATGCTCGAAGAGCTTAATTAACGAGGAATGAGGTGTGTCTGTTGGCAAAAATAATTTTCTCCAGCTGATGCACCTCCTTGACAACAACATCCGCCCCGGCATTCCAGAGAATTTCGTCGGCAAGTATTCCTGTATTGATACCAAGTGTATAAATACCGGCAGCTTTTGCCGCTTCAACACCCAGCGGGGCATTCTCAACAACCACCACCTTCTCCGGCATTAATCCGGATCTTTTCAAGGCAGTCAGATAAGGCTCCGGATGGGGTTTGCCATTTTTGACATCCTTACCCGAAATGATCCTTTCTCTTAGAATCAAACCAAAAAAATCAGCACACAGTTCTTCCAGCAAAAGATCCTGTCCGGATCCCGTCACCACCCAGATCTCCAACCCTGCAGCTTTGACCCTTTCCATCAACATTAACATTCCGGGGAGTGGCCTGGGCCTCTCCATCTCGTCAAACAGGGCCGACTTATTCTTGTATATCTTACTGATCTCTTCTTCCGTAGCATTACGACCCAACTTTTCATTGAACAGAAGATGGATGGTAGATGAACCCGTACGCCCCTCATTCAGATATACCTGCTCAAGTGGAAAATCCCATCCCAGTAGACCAAAAGCTTTGCTCCATGCAACAGCATGGTTCCCCATCGAATCATAAATAACCCCATCCATATCAAAAAAAATAGCCTCCAGGGAAGCAAAACCTTTTGCCAGTACTTCTTTATTCATCAGCTAATTAAATTGTAAAATAACGGTTGAACCGGAGTGCAGGAAATATCCTTGTACATCGTCGTCCATTTATCAACCTTCTGTTTTCAATTATTCCAGTACACTGCACCTGACCGGAACGGCTCCATAAACCAGGCATACTGAGCCATTTTAAACCAATAATTAGGCGGGTAATTCAATGCATTAAACCGAAAAGTGGAATTATTGCGAAAATTTTCTTCTGCCTGATTCTCTTTCAGCAGATGGTTTTTTTGTCACTGCAAAGGAAACATATTTTGGAATAACATCTCCTTCAAGTTGAGTTGCTTTCCTTCCTGTGCTCATTGAAAATTACGCAAGTAAAATAAATGATATTTTCCCGGTATACTGAAAAGACCAAAAAAACTTCACTCACAATTGGCCTGATAATCATACTTAGACAGGCAGATTTACCTTCTTCCTTAGAAAATTCATACCTTTGTCTGCATTTTTACCCTTTATTAGGCTAGTTATTTACCTTTTTCAACAAAGCTTGCCGGTTGAAAAAAGAGCAGATAAATTCAATGAAAAAATCATACGACGTTATTATTGTAGGAGCAGGGCCTGCCGGAATTTTTACCGCTTATGAATTAACCCGGGAACATTCGGGCCTGAGCATCCTCATGCTGGAAAAAGGAAGGGATATTTACAAAAGGAATTGCCCGAAGCATACCAACGGAGGTATTTGCACCAATTGCAAACCGTGTTCCATTACCACAGGATGGGCCGGGGCTGGCGCCTTTTCTGACGGAAAACTTTCCCTGTCACACGAAGTCGGAGGAACACTGCCCGATTACATCGGAGTTGAGGCGACCATGGACATGATCCGGTACACCGACGATATCTATCTTAAATTTGGCGCCGATACCGGAATACATGGACTTTCGGAAACTCCGGCCATGCGTGAAGTCAGGAGAAAATCAATTGAGGCAAATCTTAAACTGGTCCAATGCCCGGTGAGGCATCTTGGGACCGAAAAAACTCAGGACCTCTACCGTTCTCTTTATGAACATCTCCTGTCAAATGGGGTAGAGGTGCGTTTTAACTCTCCTGTAACCGAATTCCTGATTGAAAACAATAAAGCAACAGGGGTAAAAACAACAAATGATACATTCCTGGGGCAAAATATTGTGCTTGCCATTGGCAGGGAAGGTTCCGACTGGCTAATGAAACAATGTGCCATTCTGGCAATTCCAACGGAAGTCGGAATCGTGGATATCGGGGTGAGACTGGAATGCAGGAATGAGGTGATGCAGGAGATTAATGAAAATTTCTATGAAGCAAAACTGATACATTATACACGCACCTTCGATGACAAAGTGCGTACTTTTTGCTCAAATCCGGGCGGATTTGTCTCCTCAGAGTACTACGACAACAATCTGGCTGTTGTAAACGGCCATAGTTACAAAGACCTGAAAAGTGAAAATACAAACTTCGCTTTACTCGTTTCTCAAAAATTTACGGAACCATTCAACGCTCCGATCGAATACGGCCGCCACATTGCAAGACTGGCAAACATGCTGACAAGGAACAAAATTCTGGTACAAAGATTCGGGGACCTTATCAGGGGAAGGCGTACTACCTCAGACAGGCTCTTCAGAAATAATATCATTCCGACACTCAAAGATGCAGTGCCGGGTGATCTTAGCCTGGTTCTGCCCCACCGGATACTGCTCGACATAATTGAGATGATAAAATCACTGGATAAAGTGAGCCCGGGTTTGGCAAGTGATGAGACCCTCCTTTATGGTGTTGAAGTAAAATTTTATTCCAACGTAATTAAAGTTGACAAGACCTTTCAAAGTCCTTCCTTCGAAAACCTCTATTTTGGTGGTGATGGGGCCGGTATTACCCGCGGACTCATGCAAGCTTCCGTCAATGGGGTCCTGATTGCAAGGGCGATTTTAAATAAATACAGTCATTAAACCATGATAAAGCCTGACATACGAAAGGTTTTGGAAAAGAGGGTTTTGGTTCTTGATGGGGCCATGGGGACAATGATCCAGCAGTACAAATTGTCTGAATCAGATTTCAGGGGCGAACGATTCAGGGATTGGGACTACTCCCTGAAAGGGAACAACGATTTGTTATGCCTCACCCGGCCCGAAACAATTGAAGAAATACATGAATCTTTCCTGAAGGCTGGGGCAGATATTCTGGAAACCAATACGTTCAATGCAACTTCAATTTCTCAGGGCGACTACGGAACCCAGAATTTTGTACGTGAAATTAACAGGGAAGCAGCCAGAATTGCCTGCAATGCAGCCTTAAAGTTCTCAACTTCCGATAAACCAAGATATGTGGCAGGTTCAATCGGACCCACCAACAAAACATGTTCAATGTCTCCGGATGTAAACGATCCGGGCTATAGGGCCATTTCCTTCGAAGAATTAAAATGTTCCTACAGGGAACAAATTGAAGGTTTATTGGAAGGTGGCGTCGATCTGTTGCTCGTTGAAACTATTTTTGATACCCTGAATTGCAAGGTGGCACTGGTTGCCATTAACGAAATTTTTACAGAAAAAGGTATTAAGCTTCCGGTGATGGTCTCTGGAACAATTACTGATAAAAGCGGCCGTACCCTTTCCGGACAGACCATTGAAGCATTTGTTAATTCTGTTTCTCACATAGATCTGCTCACAATTGGATTAAATTGCTCATTCGGTGCCAGGGATCTGAAGCCATACCTGGATGAGATGAGTAAAAAAGCTCCATTTTATATCAGTGTTCATCCCAATGCCGGGTTGCCCAACCAATTCGGAGAATACGATGAAACACCTGAGGCTATGCGCCTGCAGGTATCCGAATTTACCGGGAACAGGACCGTTAACATCATCGGAGGATGTTGTGGTACAACACCGGACCATATTCGTGAATTAGCTGCTTTGGCCTCAAAATCCAGGCCTCACCACAAACCCAAACTGGATAGGGCCACACGGCTGAGTGGTTTGGAACCTCTTACCGTCAACAAACAATCAAATTTCGTTAACATAGGAGAAAGGTGCAATGTTGCAGGATCCATCAAATTTGCCCGGCTGATACGGGATGGAAATTACGATGAAGCCCTCTCAGTAGCACGCGAAATGGTTGAAGGAGGAGCACAGATTATTGATGTCAACATGGACGATGCCATGCTGGACGCGAAAAAGGAGATGGTCAGATTCCTTAATCTGATTGCTTCTGAACCAGATATTTCAAGATTACCGGTCATGATTGACTCTTCAAAATGGGAGGTAATCGAGGCTGGCCTGCAATGCCTCCAGGGCAAATCCATTGTCAATTCAATCAGCCTCAAGGAAGGAGAAGAGCAGTTTATCCTCCATGCCGGTAAAATCATGGCCTATGGTGCGGCAGTCGTTGTGATGGCTTTTGACGAAGTAGGTCAGGCAACAAACTACGAAAAGAGAATTTCTATCTGTGAAAGAGCTTACAATATCCTGGTCGGTCAACTGAATTTCCCACCTGAGGATATCATATTCGATCCGAATATTCTTACCATTGGCACCGGACTAGAGGAACATAACAATTATGCTGTTGACTTTTTCCGGACAACTGCCTGGATAAAAAAACACCTCCCTTACGCCAAGGTAAGCGGCGGTATTTCGAATGTCTCATTCTCCTTCAGGGGCAACAATACAATAAGGGAAGCAATACATTCCGTTTTTCTGTTCCATGCCATCAAAGCAGGACTGGATATGGGAATCGTTAATCCCGGGATGCTTCAGATTTACGATGAAATACCATCTGAACTACTCCGCCTTGTTGAAGATCTGGTATTGAATAAACGTGCAGATGCAACAGAACGTCTGCTGGCTTATTCTGAAAAGAATAAGGGAAAGGACGAAAAACAGGAAAAAATTGAAGCCTGGCGGGAACTGCCGGTAACCGAAAGGATAGAACACGCAATGGTAAAAGGGGTGGCTGATTTTATCGAGGAAGATGTAAAAGAGCTTTTACCGCAATTCGATTCTCCGCTGAATATTATTGAGGGACCACTGATGGACGGAATGAATAGAGTTGGGGACCTTTTTGGATCCGGAAAAATGTTTCTTCCCCAGGTTATAAAATCTGCCCGGGTAATGAAAAAGGCTGTTGCATGGCTTCAGCCTTACATTGAGGAAGAAAAAAAATTGCTCCCCCAAAAAATTGTGACACGAAAAAAAATCCTGCTGGCTACTGTAAAAGGAGATGTACACGATATCGGGAAGAATATTGTCGGGGTGGTCCTGGCTTGCAATAACTATGAGGTGATCGACCTTGGTGTAATGGTCCCTTGCGATACCATACTGGATACTGCGGAAAAAGAAAAGGTGGATATTATCGGATTGAGCGGACTAATCACGCCATCCCTGGAGGAAATGGTAAATGTGGCTTCAGAGATGGAAAGGAGGGGCATAAATAAACCATTGCTAATTGGCGGTGCTACCACTTCCAAAATACATACAGCGGTTAAAATAGCCCCGAATTACAGCCATACCACCCATTATGTCAAGGACGCTTCCAGGTCGGTCCAGGTTGTAGCTGAATTATTGTCCGGAAATCAGGATTATCTCAATAACATCTCAAAAGAATATGCAGAAATCAGACAGGTGCATAGTGCAAAAAAACCAAAGGATTACTGGACGCTGGAAGAAGCAAGAGCAAGAAGTTTCCATCCTGATTTTGCCAAATACCCGGTAGCAAAACCATTTAATACAGGTGTAAGATATTTTATCGACTATCCGCTTGAAGAACTTAGAAAATTTATCGACTGGACCTTCTTCTTCCTGGTGTGGGAATTCAGGGGTAAATATCCGGCAATCCTGAGCGATCCTGAGAAAGGGGAAGCCGCAAGACAATTGTTCAGTGAAGCAAACCAGTTCCTGGATGAAATTATCGCTGAAAAACTTATACGGGCTAACGGAGCCGTTGGTATCTGGCCGGCAAATTCCGTCGGAGATGACATCGAACTCTATACAGATGAAACCAGAAATCAACTGTTGGGAAAATTCCATCAGCTCAGACAGCAGGAGAAGAAGCATGGTGCCACTGCTCAGCTTTGCCTGAGCGACTTTGTTGCACCAAAAGAATCAGGGATTGCTGATTATTGCGGTTCCTTTGTTGTAACTGCAGGCCTCGGAGTTGCTGAACTGGTTGCAAAGTACAAAAACGAGAACAACGACTACAAAGCCATCATGCTCGAAGCCTTATCCGACAGAATGGCTGAGGCCTTTGCAGAGAAACTGCACCAAATAGTGCGTACTGAAATCTGGGGGTACAATAAATATGAAACGTTGACTCCTGCTGAATTATTGGCATCCAAATACCAGGGAATCCGCCCGGCACCTGGTTATCCGGCCTGTCCGGAGCATTCCGAAAAAGAGTCAATCTTCAATTTACTCCAGGCAACAGGTCAATGTGAAATTTCCCTGACAGAAAATTTTTCAATGTTCCCCAACGCCTCAGTATGTGGTGTTTATTTTGCCCACCAGGAATCCAGGTATTTTGGGGTGGAAAAAATTGGTGCTGACCAGGCAGCTGATTATGCATTCAGAAAGAATGTTCCGGTTGAATTCATTGAAAAATATGTTCCGTCAAATCTGAATTATAAACCACAAAAAAAGGGATGATAAAATCATCCCCTATAGCGTAAAACTATAAAAATTCACCTATTTGATTGAAGTTACCAACTTGAATTTCAAGGAGAAATCATCATAGATCATCTTATCGCCCAAATCAGAAAAGAAACTTGCCGACCTGTATTTAATATCATATTTTGCCCTGTTTACTGTTACTTCACCGGCTGCAGTCAGTAATCCTGAAGCTTCTGTTACTTCCGCGTCAAATTCAACAGGAGAGGTAATACCTTTGATGGTAAGATCTGCAGTAAAATGAAACACAGTCCCGGATTTGCTGTCCACTTTTGTTACAACAAGTGTGGCCTGGGGAAATTTCTCAACACTGAAAAAATCATCTGACTTAAGGTGCCCGACCAACCTTTCATTTCGGCCACCATCCGTGTTAACAATGGTAGTCATGTCGGCCGTCAATTTGCCTCCTGAAATCTTTTTGTTCTTTACGGTCAGAGTCCCCTCACTAAAGTTAACAGTCCCGTAGTGCTTCCCGGTAACCTTTTTTGCTTCCCACTCCAGGGTGCTGGCAGTTTTGTCTATCGAATAATCTTTTGAAAATCCTGAATAGCTAAAAGTTAAAAATATTGCTGTTACAATGAACCTGGTAAGAAATACCAATTTCCCGGATTCTTTGCGGGTGTTTTTTGAAAATATTTTCATAACGAATAATTTTTATGATATGTACGATGGACCTCTGATTTTGTTTCGCCAGGGGAAATAGTAAGATCCATTCTTTAATACTATATTTGAAACCTATTTCATCTTCAACTTATTTTATGGCATGAAGAACAACAACTTAACAGAAGAAGTCAGCCTGAACGGATTTCGGTTTTTTCAGTCTCTAACAGATGATGAAATGACAAGTCTGAACAACGAAAAAGTCTGTGCTGCCTATAAAAAAGGTGTTGCCCTGTATAAAGAGGGCAGTCGCCTTACTGGTTTTTACTGTATTACAAAAGGTATTGTAAAAATATACAAAACAGGAATTGACGGGAAGGAGCAAATCATCCGGTTTGCAAAAAAGGGGGATATCATTGCCTATCGCTCATTGTTAAGCCAGGAGTCTGCCTGTACTTCTGCGAAGACCATTGAAGAAGCTACATTGTGTCATATACCCTACAAGACCTTACTTAGCCTGATTGAACGAAACTGGAAATTTTCCCTGGCAATGCTGAAAATAGTTTGTGCTGAACTCAAGGAAGCCAACGACTATATTACTGATATTGCACAAAAGACAGTAAGGGAAAGATTGGCCGAAGTGCTTCTGCTGCTCAAACAGGAATTTGATCTGGATGCCGAAAAAACTTTGCAGATTTCCCTTACCAGGGAAGAACTCGCCAATATGGTTGGCACGGCAACAGAGTCCATTATAAGGCTCTTATCTGAGTTCAAACAAGATAAACTCATAGATCTTCAGGGTCGTAAAATAAAGATTATCAATATACAGGCACTGACTAAAGTAGCTAACCTGTCCAAATACTGATACCTACATCGTAAGCCATTTTTCAGGATCCAGCTTTGAATTCTCATACCAGATCTGAAATTTTAATACGGTTTTATTGTCATCGTCCCTATCAGTAAAGACAGTACCTATTTCTTGTTTGGTGTCCACTTTCTGCCCTGCCTGCACTGAAACATTGGACAGGTTGGAATAGACTGTCAGGTAACTTCCATGCCTCAGTATGATTGCCCAGTTACCTCCAAGAGCCAGAACTTTGGTAACTTCTCCCTTGAAAACTGCACGTGCCTTTGAGCCTGATTGTGTAGTAATATCTATGCCTGCATTTCTCCTTATAACACGCTTTAATACTTGATCCGGATGGTCCCCAAAATGTTCAGTGATCAACCCTTTTTGCAAGGGCCAGGGTAACTTGCCCTTGTTGGAGGAAAAGTTATCAGACAAATTCTTGGTTTCTGCAGTAGGCTTTGCTGCCGGTTCCTTGGCCGCCCTGGGAACAGGCTTCCTGGATTCCTCTGCCACTTTTCTAGCCTCTTCAGCGATAATCTTTTCAATCTCCTGGTCGAGTTTTTTTGCCATTCGCTGCTCGTTTTCAAGCTTCCTCCTTAAATCCTTTTCCTTTTGTTGCAAAGTGGAATAATACTCTTTCTGATCCGCCTTTTGCCTGGAATATTTTTCTGTTTGACTGATTTTCGAAGATAATAATTGCTGCTTATCCCCTTTCCTGTTGTTTAAATCCTCTATCAGCCTTCCCAGTTTCTCCTTTAAATCATTGATCTCTTCGGCCTGCGTCCTGCGGTAATCTGCATATTGTTTCAGGTAAACAAAACGTTTGTAGGCCTGGTTAAAATCCTCTGCCGAAAAAAGAAATACAAGTTGATTGTTCTGATCCTGATTCCGCCTGGCATATCGGATCATACCAGCGTACCGGCTCTTTATCAGTTCCAAATCTGCATTTAATGTATCAATGTTCCTTGAACTTCTCTGGATGGTGGAATCAAGATAACTTAATTCGGAATTAATATTGGTAATCAAACTTTCCTGCAATCTGATCTTCTTATCCAGGATGGTAAGCCTGTTAATGGATGTTTTGGATTTTTGATTGGTCTCGTTCAGCAAATTGTTGATATATTCAATTTCCTGGCTTGTTTTTTCCTTTTCTTTTCGCAATTCATTGATTGATTGACCGAAGGAAGAATAAAACATAACCACAAATGATAGCCAGGTTACCAATTTTTTTAGTGCTGAAATCATAATAAGCATGACATTCAAAAAATTATTTCTTTTTCAATGCTTCACGTTTGTATTTTGGTGGAATACTAAAACCAAAATCTGCCTCGTCATCCAAAACAACTCTTGACAATTCTATTTTAACATCCATTGGTTTTCCTCCCGAAAGCAATATATGAATATTCCCCGGAAACCATTTCTCTCCCAATGCCATAAATTCAGAAAAAGTAATAGTAACAATTCTACCATAGTCAATATCATTGAATACCACTTTCCTTACAACAAAAATATCCGGATCAATAAAAATATCCTGCTTGATAAAATGCTCCTCATCTTTTCTTTGCTTGAAACGCTCCAGCTTTTCGTCGTTGGAAACAAATTTCTTGAACCTTCGTTCCCGGATAGAGGATATCTTATACATATTTTCCTCTATATCAAGCACATAATCTTTAAAACTGTTATCTTTCTGATCTTGCCGTATGGACTGTAAATGGTTACATAGAATAGATTGAATTGTTTGATAATCAATGTCATAACCAATAAATTCACTGATTTTCTGCAAAGATTCAATCATAACGAATTTCCCCATATGAAAAACAACCTTAAAGGAGTCCGGATTGATTTCAATTTTACCGACAGGAATGGTCAGCTTCTGTGCTGAGATCTGAACAAGGCTGTCCTTCCTGATCTTATACTGTGCTCTGAAGGAATTGACGTCTCCATCATTATTTATAGTAATGCCGACCCTCTTAACAGATAATGTATTGAACTTAATCTCATTGTCACTCACCAACTTAACAGCCCTTCTGACACTTATCGCCTTGACTTTCTTTTCAATAACGACCTTTTCAGTGTGTTTGCAGCCAAACATCAGCGTAATTATAAGTCCCAGGAAAGCAAGATGCGCAAAACGAACCTTCATAATTTTATTCCTCAATAGATTCAATGTATACAACTTTTTTGATTTTATCCGGCAGAACCTTGGACTTGTTTCCCATTTTCAAGGATTTTTCCCACTCCTGTAATGCTTTTTCCTTCTCATTCAGAAAAAATAATATATCACCATAATGCTCGACAAGAACCGGATTCGGTTCAGTACTGTTGGATAAGGCAGATTCCATATAAAATTTGGCCAGCTGAAAATCCTTCTTTTTAAACAATACCCAGGCATACGTATCAAGGTAAGTGGAGTTGTTCGGATTATTCTTGATCGCAATATTACTCAGCCTCTCTGCAACATCCAGCTTAATTGACCTAAGTGACAGGTAATAAGCATAGTTGTTCATTGCCATGAAATTCTGGGGATCAATCTCAACCACCTTATCAAACCATTTGTAGGCCTCATCATAATTTTTCATTTTGTAAAACGCCTCGGCACGATAAGTATATACCTGAGAAAGCACCTGTGGATTATTTTTGGAATTTGCTTCTGCTGAATCAAGAACATCAAAAACCTCTTTGTAATTTCCTTTCTGAATGATGGCTACTGCCTCAAGTATATAAAGTACTGGCTGCTCCGGAAAATATCTGATAGCCTGTTTGCTGTCATTGTACATTGAATTCCAATCCTGCATATCATTATCAATGTATAGCAATCTCTCCCAATAAGCATAGTTGCCTTTGTTGATTTCAACAACAAGCCTGAGTTGTTCACGTGCTTCCTTGTTAAGCTTCTTGTTGAGCAGATATTCTGCATAAAGGGCCCTGGGCCTCTCATCATCAATATGCTTATCAATCAAAATATTGATTAATTCTTTTTGTTGGGAATCATTTAATTTGTGTTCATCTGCCTGTAAAAGCAGCATATACATTTGAATTTTTGTTTCCAGGTCAAGGTTTGAGTTCTCAAAGCCAATCCGGACCTGGTCATAAGCCTTCTCATAGTCACCTACAGACCGGTAATAATTAAACAGGGAAAAATGAACAAACCCATCGTCAGGCTTAATTTCAAGGATTTTATTGTAGTTTTCTAATGCTTTATCCATTAAGCTGTCAGAAAGATACATATCAGCCAACAGTCCATAGTATTTGGTTTCTCCCTGGAAGGCGGAAATCAGCCTTGCAATCTCAGAATATGCCTCCTTCTTTTTTCCCTGTTTTAAGAATATGCCTTGTTTCCCCAGGGACACTGACTCATTTGCCCCCCATTTTTTCTCAAGTTCAGTATAGCAGGAGAGCGCCTTATCCTGATTTCCCGCCAAATTGAACATTTCTGCCTGAATAATCGGATATTCATTGTTATCCGGCATCATTACACATAGAACGCCAAAAGTATTCGCGGCCTTTTCGTACAATTTATTCTGCTGATAGATTTTTGCAAGCAAAATCAGGTAGTATTGATTTTGCGGATCAATCGAAACCGCTCTCTCGAGCATCATCATTGAACTTTGGAAATCTCCTCTTACAAGATGAACATTGGCAATCTCATACATGGATGAGGATGAATTCTGGTCCATTTCCAGGCACTTTGAAAAAATCTTAATTGCCTCATCAACATTCCCGATAGTTCTTTGCTTGATACCTTCAATAAACAGGTACTGAAACTGTTGGAACTGTTCTTCCGTAAGTTTGGACTGATTTTTACCCGCCTCCCCTGGAATCACACTTTTTTGGGTTTGTTGTGGGACTTTGCATGCGAAAAGCAGAAACTGCAAGGACAGGATTACCCAAAAAGTAAATATTTTATTGTTCATGTTTTTCTTGATTAAAGCACCAATTAGTGCTTTCCTGTATGCCCAAATCCACCATCGCCTCTTTCACTGTCATCCAGTTGAACTACCTCATGCCATTCGGCCTGCTCATACGGAGCAATAATCATTTGAGCAATCCGTTCTCCATTGTTAATAATGAATTCCTCCTGAGACAAATTTATCAGGATGATCTTTATCTCACCTCGGTAATCAGCATCAATAGTACCGGGTGAATTAAGTACCGTAATGCCTTTATTGATGGCAAGCCCGCTTCTGGGACGAATTTGTGCCTCAAAACCATCAGGTAAATGAATATACAATCCTGTTGGTATTAATTTTCTCTCCAAAGGTCTCATTACAACAGGTTCAGACAGATCTGCACGCACATCCATACCTGCAGATTGTTTTGTACTGTAAACCGGTAATTCGTTCAGAGATTTATTGACTATTTTTATTTTCATTACTGATGCAAAAGGTTAAAATAAGAAATTTATTCCCTGGTAATTTCTCTGGGTTCCGGTTTCCCCGGACCATCCGGAAATGATGTAACTCAGCTCATTTACCCCTTGGTTTTAATCGGCTAAGATAAGAAACAAATCTACCTGTTCAACCGGGTCACGACTGCCTTGGAAGCAATCTCTTTAAATCGTTCTTTTCATGGTACCAAATGAATAAAATAAAGAGAGAGAATAGGATGGTTTTGAAGCTGTAATCAACGATGTAACTATCAAAATCAATTTTCATTTCTGTGATATACAATACTATGGCAACTATAAAATAAGATCCGATTTTTTTTAGGTCATATTTTACCGGAAAATATTTTTGACCATAATAATAAGATATCAGCATTGTTATCAGCGTTGAAACAAAGAATGCAATCGCAGAAGCCAAATAACCAATCCTGGAAATAAATAAAATATTAATCATCAATGTAATTATCCCTCCAATAATTGAAAAAATTGCACCATATCGGGTCTGGTCTGTTAATTTGTACCAAAGTGACTGGGTATAAAAGATTCCCATAAAAAGGTTCCCCATTAGCAGCCATGGTACAATTCTAATGCCAAATCCATCGTGATAGCCCAATTCGGAGGAGCCGACGAAATACTTCAATAGGTCAACATAAAAAAGTACTCCCAGAAATATCAACAATCCAAAAATGACGAAATAATTCATAATCACACTGTATACCTTCTTTGATTCTTCATTCTTGTAATGTGAAAAAAGAAATGGCTCAAAAGAAAATCTGAATGCCTGGATAAATAGAGTCATTAATATAGCCAGTTTACCATTGGCGGAATAAATCCCGAGTTCAGACATCGGATCCTTACCATTCCTGATCAGTTCGGGAATTAAAATTTTATCAATATTCATGGTAACCATTCCGGCAATACCTACAACTAGTATAGGCCATCCATAGCGCAGCATCTCTTTTAATCTGCCTGTATTAAAGACCAGTTTATTGATACCCAGATCTGGGATAAAGAGCAAAAGAGTGACGATGGAAGCAATCAAAAAGGATAAAAAGGCATACCCGATTCCTATCTCAGGATTATAGAAAAATCGAAGGACCGATTCCGGATTATCTGCAAGAATTCTTGGACATAAAAGAATCCAGAATAAATTGAGTGTTATGTTAATCCCAATATTTACCATTTTAAATACAGCAAATTTTATCGGCCTTTGTTGCATCCGCAATCGCGCAAAGGGAATTGCCGTAATGGCATCCAAAGCAACAGTTATTCCCATCCAAACTACATAGAGGTGCTGCTCTGGATAACCAATCCAGCCAGAGATAGTTTCTGAGAAAAGTGAAATAATGAGGACAAAAGCCAGGGAAGTAATTGATATGGAGATGAGAGAAGTACCAAAAACCTCATTGGGTTTGTCACTTCTGCTGGCAAAACGGAAATAGGAAGTTTCCATTCCATAAGTCAGAAAAACTTGGAAAAAAGCTACATAAGCCAGCAAGTTCCCCAGAATTCCATATTCGCCGGTGGCAAATGTATAGGTGTAAACAGGGGTTAGAAGCAAATTGAGAAATCTGCCAACAATGCTTGGCACACCATAAATCATGGTGTCTCCGGCTAATTTCTTAAGTGTACTCAATTTAGAAGGAATAAATCATATCAAAAACAAAGATAACCGAAGAAAGGAAAAGTTAATCAAATATAATAATTGACCTGAAACGAAGTTTGTCGGTTTTATCCTGCAACATGGTTATCCTTACAAAATAAGATTCTATTTTTGATCCTATTTTGATTCTAAAATAAGCAACAAACATGAAAAGATTGACACTGAAATTTTTAACAATTGTACTGGTGATGACAATTTTTATGAATTGTGCACAGTCAAGCAGTCATTCGAGGAGACCAGTTTCATCAATTCAATGCCTTCCCAAAAAGAAGAGTTACAAAATTGGAGAGGAATTTACCGTAAATTTTGAAACCAAATTAAAGGATGGTTCTTTGGAAAAAATTGAAATATTCGTTGATGGAAGAACTCTTCAAACCTCCAAAAATTTAACTAATTCAATAGTATTTAGAACCGGAGATTATGGGGTAGGTAAACATGTTATAAAAATTTTCTGTTTAAGAACTGATGGCGTAACTGGTGAAAATTATGATGAAATATTAGTAACCTCTGACATTAAGCCTACACTGTATTCCTATGAAGTTGTAGCCGTATTTCCCCACAATACCGAACATTTTACCGAAGGACTGGAATTCCATGAAAATACACTTTATGAAGGAACAGGACAGGAAGGTTCTTCCTCAATTTACAGGTTAAATCTTAAAACTGCAAAAATTGAAAAGCAACTAAAATTAGAAAATCAATATTTTGGAGAAGGAATAACCATCTTAAATAACAAAATATTTCAGCTTACCTACAAAAATCAAATTGGATTTGTCTATGATTTAAACACATTCGAAACCATAAAAACCTTTAAATATAAATCAAGGGAAGGATGGGGATTGACCAATGATGGCCAAAATTTGATTATGAGTGACGGTACGGAAAATATTATTTTTATTAATTCTGATACTTTCCGTGAAGTAAAAAGGATTCAGGTAACTAATGAAAAGAATATTGTAAAGAATATTAATGAACTTGAGTTAATAAAAGGTGAAATTTGGGCCAATATCTGGACTACAGACACAATTGTAATAATCGATCCAAAGACTGGAAAAGTAACAGGAGAAATCAACTTAAGCGGATTATCGGGATCTATAATGCAAAAACAGAAAGAACAGGTTGATTTTCTGAATGGAATTGCCTGGAATAGGGTTACTGATAAGATTTATGTCACAGGTAAACTTTGGCCAAAAATTTTCGAAATAAAACTGAAAAAAATAGCGTTAAAATAGAGTCATTAGATCTTCATTTCCCCTGCTTTTACCAAGGTGATGATAAGCCAGTTCAGTAACTTCCCTTCCCCTGGGGGTACGCTTTATAAATCCTTCTTTAATTAAAAATGGTTCATAAACCTCCTCAATAGTGCCTGAATCTTCCCCAACTGCAGTAGCAATTGTTGTAAGACCAACAGGTCCGCCCTTAAATTTATCAATAATTGTAGATAAAATTTTATTGTCCATTTCATCCAAACCGTAGCGGTCAATATTGAGAGCTTCAAGAGAATATTTTGTTATCTCAATATCAATTTGACCATTTCCCTTCACCATCGCAAAATCTCTAACTCTTCTAAGCAGGGAATTGACAATTCTTGGGGTTCCTCTGCTCCTCCTGGCAATTTCATAGGCAGCATCATCAGAAATTACTATATCAAGAATTCTTGCTGATCGCTTAACAATGCCAGTAAGAACTTCAATATCATAATATTCTAAATGACAAGTGATTCCAAATCTAGCCCTTAGAGGACGTGTTAACAGACCACTCCGCGTGGTTGCTCCAACCAGTGTAAAAGGATTCAATTCCAACTGAATTGATCTCGCACTGGGCCCTTTATCAATTAAAATATCAATGCGAAAATCCTCCATGGCAGAATATAAATATTCCTCTACAACAGGACTTAATCTATGAATTTCGTCAATAAAGAGTACATCATTCTTTTCAAGATTTGTCAAAAGACCTGCCAAATCGCCTGGTTTATCCAATACAGGACCCGAAGTTAGTTTTAATTTAACCCCTAATTCATTGGCAATAATATTAGATAATGTAGTTTTACCAAGCCCGGGCGGACCATGCAATAAAACATGATCGAGTGATTCACCCCTCATTATTGCGGCTTGCACGAAAACCTGAATATTGTCAATTATTTTTTTCTGACCAGCAAAATCAATAAACTTTAGGGGTCGTAACTGATTATCTAACTCATTTTCAGCACCATTAACAGAAAGATCTCTTATATCAATAAATTCTCCCATTTCACAATTAAATTTCAAAAATCAACAGTTTCCGATGCCAGAAAAAATCGAAATTATATTTGCCTAAAGCTGTATTATGATAAGTATAAAATAACCCTATTTCATTTTTCAAATGACTCGAGTATTTCAATAAACTTAAATGCATTAAAAGGTTTTTCCATCAGATAATCCATCCCATTTTCCAAACATTTTTCAAAATCATTATTCAAAGTATTGGCTGTAAATGCAATTATCGGTGTATAACCCCTTAATTTTTCTTCATATTCAAGTTTTCTTATTTCCCTGGAGGATTCATAACCATCCATTATAGGCATCATTAAATCCATCAAAATAACATCAAATTGTTGATTCTTAAAATATTCAAATCCTTCAAGTCCATTGTTTGCCACAGTAACAATGCAATTCAATTTTGATAAATTTATATTCAACAGCTTTTGATTTAGTATATTATCATCAACTAAAAGCACTTTTAGGTTTTCTTTAAATTTAAAATTAGGTACCATTATTAATTATATTTATTTTCAGAAAAAGACCCACTTAATAACAGAATATTCGTATATATAACTATAAAATTAGTTATTAAATATTAGAAATCAACAATTCAATATAAGAATTATTTTCTTTTAAAATGTGAAAAATTATTTTTTAATTATATGTTGTTAATATTGTTGATAAAATTCAAATTTAGCAGTTAAATACAATTTTTTAAAAGATACCCAATCTTTATTAACTTTATAAATATTTGCATTACTGAAACTTACTGTATTATTAACAGGTTGTGAATTTTGAGTATAAACTATATTTAACAGTGTATTTAGGCTTTATTTTGGTTTAATTTGTTTTTGTTTTATACGGATAAGTAATAATAAGGATTGTTTTTTTTTGTCGATTTTTTATTATGATTTTTTGTTTTTTAAATTGTTGTCATTACTTATAAACAGTTAGTTACATTCTGTTCAATTTGAAATGTTTATTTTATTATTATGTTAAAAATTGCTTTAGCTTCCGATCATGCAGGATTTAATCTTAAAAATGCAATAATTTCATTTCTTAAAGATGAAAAAATTGAATACATAGATTTTGGCTGTTCTTCATCTGATTCTTGTGATTATCCTGATTATGCTCACCCTTTGGCTGAAGCGGTGGAAAAGGATTCTGACTTGACAGGTTTGGTTTTTTGCGGTACTGGTAATGGTATAAATATGACAGTAAATAAGCACCAGGGAATTAGATCTGCTATTTGCTGGAATACTAAGACAGCTGAGTTAGCAAGATCGCATAATGATGCTAATGTTTGTTCATTGCCAGCCAGGTTCGTCAGTGAAAAGGACGCTTTAGAAATTGTAAAAGTATTTCTTAACACTGATTTTGAAGAAGGTCGGCATCAGATTAGAATTAATAAAATTCCTGTGTAATTCATTTATATTTTATGTCAGGAATTTATATTCATGTTCCATTTTGTACCGAAAAATGTGATTATTGTGATTTTTTTTCGGGAAATCAATTGTATCTCATTGAAAAATATGTAGATGCTGTTGGACAGGAATTGAGGGTAAGAAATAATTATTTAGAGGGCAATTTAGTCAAAACTATCTATTTTGGAGGTGGGACTCCTTCACTACTTACCAAGGAGCAGATTAATTCAGTTTTAGGAAATATTTATTCAAATTTTCAAGTTGATTCAGATGCGGAAATAACATTTGAGTGTAATCCGGAACATATAAATGCAACATACGTTTCAGATTTGTACGAATTGGGTATCAATAGAATCAGCTTAGGAATTCAGTTTTTAGATGATAAGGTGCTTGATAATTTTAATCGAAAACATAATAAATCATTAATCTTTAATGCCTTAGAGATAATTTCAAATTCTGATATTCACAATTTATCTGTCGATATAATTTACTCTGTACCTGGTATTTCAGATCAAATTTTGTTGCAATCTCTTTCTGAGTTAATGGTTTACGATATTAAACATATCTCAGCTTATAGTTTAACTATTTCTAAAAATTCCAGGTTATATTGGAAAATTCAAAGTGGCCAGTTTATTGAAGAAGGAGAGGAAATCTTTTTAAATCAATATGCTCTGATTCGAGATTTTTTAAAATTTCGAGGTTTTTATCAATATGAGTTAAGTAATTATGCAAAGGAAGGTTTTGTTTCCAGACATAATTTATCGTATTGGAATCAAGTCTCTTATCTTGGTGTTGGAGTTTCTGCTCACAGTTTTAACGGATTGTCCAGGCAGTGGAACCATAATGGTATTAAAAAATATATTAATGATCTGAATTCTGGAATTGGAGTTGTCTTTGAAATTGAACATCTTACCGAAATACAAATGTATAATGAGTTTATTATCAAAAGCTTAAGAACCACAGAAGGTTTATCTTCAGTTTACCTGGAACAACATTTTAACAGTGAATTGATTGAATATTTTTATCAAAAACTTGAACAATTAAAAAAGGAAGGTCATTTTGTGATTTTGGCAGGTTATATTGTTCCAAATGAAAATGATCTTTTGATTGGTGATTACCTTGCAAAGGTATTGATGTTTTAATTTTTTTATGAATTATGAGCATTTCTTTTTTCAGTGAAGATGTACCATTACCTAAAATTAATTACCCTTTACTAAAAAGGATTATTAAGAATGAACTTGCTATTAAGGGTTTTAAACTTGGTGATTTAAATTATATTTTTTGCAGTGATGAACATTTACACACCATTAATATCGAGTTTTTACAACATGATTTTTATACTGATGTTATTACTTTTGATTACTCCGAAGGCTATTTTGTAGCTGGTGATGTGTTTATTAGTATTGACCGGGTATTGGACAATTCTGAAATTTTGCTTGAAACTTATCAATCAGAATTAGTTCGAGTAATTTTTCATGGACTTTTGCACTTGCTTCAATTTAATGATAAGACTGAAGAAGAGATTTTGATCATGCGTGGAAAGGAAATGACTTTAATAAATTGTTATTTTGAAATTGTCAAATAATTTAGACAGATTTTTTTAGACGATCAATTTGGTAACTAATAAATGGTGAACACTAAAAGATATAATGTAATTGTCATTGGTGGCGGTCATGCTGGTTGTGAGGCTGCGTATGCTGCTGCAAAAATGGGATCCTCCGTATTGATGATTACGATGGATATAACAAGGATTGCACAGATGAGTTGCAATCCTGCCGTAGGTGGAATTGCCAAAGGACAAATTGTTAGGGAAATTGATGCATTGGGTGGAATGATGGGCAAAGTTACAGATTTAAGCACTTTGCAGTTCAGAATGCTTAACCGGTCTAAGGGTCCGGCAATGTGGAGTCCCAGGGCACAGTGTGATAAAATTAAATTCTCAGAGAATTGGAGAATTGAGTTGCAAAACAACCAAAACGTTAGTTTTTGGCAAGGAACGGCTGTAGAACTGATTATTGATAACAAAATTGTTGTTGGAGTAAAAACTGATATTGGCGCTGAATTTTTAGCAGATGCCGTTATTCTTACTAACGGAACTTTTTTAAATGGGTTGATGCATTTTGGCCAAAATAAAATGGAAGGTGGTAGGATTTCTGAGCCATCCTCGTTAGGTATTTCTGAACAATTAAAATCCTTTGGGTTTACTGTTGGCAGAATGAAGACAGGTACACCTCCCAGGCTTGATAAGCGGACAATTGATTTTTCAATTTTAGAAGAGCAAGTTGGGGAAACAGGTAAGCAGTTTAGTTTTTACTATAAGGATATCAATAAGCTTCCTGTTATTAATTGCCATATAACTTATACAAACGAAAAGGTACATTGTGAACTTGAAAAAGGGTTTAAATTTTCACCTATGTTCGATGGGACAATCAAGAGTTTGGGTCCCCGCTATTGTCCTAGTATCGAAACCAAGCTGATAATTTTTAATGAAAAAACTTCTCATCAATTGTATCTGGAACCTGAAGGAGTTGATTCTGTTGAATATTACCTCAATGGATTCTCCACCTCTCTTCCTTTAGAAAATCAGGAGGAGGCAATAAAATTTATTCCCGGGTTGGAAAATGCTAAAATTATTAGATCGGGTTATGCCATTGAATATGATTTTTTTGATCCTACAAGTTTGTTTCATACACTTGAATCAAAATTAATTGCAAATTTATTTCTTGCAGGGCAAATTAATGGAACAACTGGTTATGAGGAAGCTGGAGCCCAGGGTTTAATTGCCGGCATCAATGCTCATCAAAGAATTAATAGCAAGGAAGCATTTGTTTTAAATCGTGACCAGGCTTATATAGGAGTGTTAATTGATGACCTGGTTACCAAGGGTGTTGATGAACCTTACAGGATGTTTACGAGCAGAGCAGAGCATCGGTTAATCTTGAGACAGGACAATGCTGATGAAAGGCTATCGGAATATGGTTATCAGTTGGGTCTTTTATCTGAAAAATTCTATAGTGTCTTTGTGGCTAAATCTCTTTTAGTCGATAAAACATTAGATAAGTCGAGTAAAATTTCTGTTAAACCTGAATTTGTAAATGATTTTTTAATCGAGTGTGGTTCTGCCCCAATTAGACAAAAGACCAAACTTAAAAATTTACTATCCAGACCGCAGGTTTCCTTTCATGATTTGCTTTTTAATTTACCCAATCTTAAGAACTATTTTTCAGATATCCCCGAAGAATTATTTATTGAAGTGATTGAGTCAGCAGAAATTAGAATTAAATACTCGGGTTATATTAATAGGGAATATAATATCGTGGATAAATTGAAAAGATTGGAAAACATCAAAATTTCAGATAAATTTCATTACGAGACAATTTTGTCCTTGTCAACAGAAGCTCGGCAAAAGTTGATCAAAATTCAGCCAGAAACTATAGGTCAGGCCTTTAGGATTCCAGGCGTTTCTCCTAATGACATTAATGTGCTTTTAATTCTATTGGGAAGGTAATGTTCCACGTGGAACAATAATATATTAATTATGAGTATCACACTAGAAGAAGTTAGTAAATCAATTAGGAATATACCTGATTTTCCAAAGGAAGGTATTCAATTTAAAGATGTATCTACTGCATTTAAGGATAAGAAAATCTTTAAATTTATTGTTGAAGAAATTGGAAGTCTCTATAAAAACCATGGTATAACAAAAGTTGTGGGTATAGAATCCCGGGGATTTATCCTGGGCAGCGCGTTGGCAGTGGAACTCCACGCTGGTTTTATTCCAATCCGCAAGCCAGGAAAACTACCTGCCGAAACGTTTAATCAATCGTATGATCTGGAATATGGATCAGATTCTTTGGAAATTCATACAGATGCGTTGGAAAATGATGATGTGGTTTTGATCCATGATGATCTTTTAGCAACAGGCGGTACGGTTAATGCGGCAATTGATTTAGTAAGAAGATTTGGCGTAACAAAAATTTATGTCAATTTTTTTGTCGAACTGGATTTCTTAAATGGGAAAGAGCGTATCGATAGGGGAGTACCAGTCTGGTCATTAATACATTTTTAAGAAATTGTGAATAAGGAGGTACCGCCAGCACTTAAGGAATTTGTTAAACTATTGCCCTCGAATCCCGGGGTCTACCAATTTTTTAACGGTGATGGTAAAATTATATACGTAGGGAAAGCCAAAAATCTCAAAAAACGTGTTTCTTCCTATTTTTTAAAAAGGCACGAAAGTCGAAAGACGGATGTTCTAGTTAAACAAATCATACAGATAAAGCATATTGTTGTGGATAGCGAGGAGGATGCACTACTCCTTGAAAATAATTTGATCAAGAAATACCAGCCGAAATATAATATCTTACTTAAGGACGATAAGACCTTTCCTTGGATTTGCATTAAAAATGAAGCCTTCCCTCGAATATTCTACACACGCAATAGAATCAGGGATGGTTCCAATTATTTCGGTCCATATACTTCAATTTTTTTGGCCCGAACAATATTGGAGGTTGTCAAGCAAATTTTCCAAATCCGTAGTTGCAATTTCCTTCTTAATCCAGAGAATATATCTGCAAGAAAATTCAAGAGATGTCTTGAATACCAAATCGGCAACTGTAAGGCTCCGTGCGAATCACTTTACCCCAGGAGTAGCTATGACATTGATATCTCAAATGCAAAATCAATATTGAGTGGTACTTTGACCCCGGTATTTGTTTTTTTAAAAAATGAGATGCAAATTTCTTCTGAAAAATATGAATTTGAAAGGGCAAATGAGTATAAGGCCAAAATTCAAATACTTGAAAATTATAAAAGCAAATCCTTGGTTTGTAGTTCTACATTGACCAATCTTGATGTTTTTTCTTTTCATGAAGCTGAAAAATTAGCTTGTGTCAATTATTTCAAAATTGTAGATGGATCTATTGTTACTTCATATATATTGGAGGCAAAGAAAAATTTAAATGAGTCAAAAGAGGATGTTCTTAGCTTGTGCATTATTGAGATTAGAGAATTGTTTCATTCTTTATCCTCCGAAATTATATTGCCCTTTCCCATTGGTTATGATTTAAAGAACGTGAAAATTTTTGTTCCTAAACAAGGGGAGAAGAAAAAGCTGCTGGAATTGTGCGAGAGAAACGGAAAAATGCATTTGCTTGAAAGGGCAAAAAATGAATCATTAAAAGCTCCGGAAGTCAAAAAACAAAGACTACTAGATAGGATACAGGCTGATTTACAATTAGATAGATCGCCACACATTATTGAATGTTTCGACAATTCCAATATCATGGGAGAGTTTCCGGTATCCTCGTGTGTTGTTTTTAAGGATTGTCAGCCTTTTAAGTCAGGATACAGGCATTTTAATATCAAAACGGTAGAAGGGCCAAATGATTTTGCCTCCATGGAAGAGGTTGTAGAGAGAAGGTACTCAAGGCAATTGGCAGAAGGTAACCAATTACCCGATTTGATTGTTATTGATGGGGGTAAAGGGCAGCTTTCAGCGGCATATACAATTTTGAGCAAGTTAGGTTTAGATCAAAAAATAGCCATAATCGGAATAGCAAAGCGCCTTGAAGAACTTTATTTCCCAAATGACCCGGTTCCATTATATCTTGATAAAAAATCCGAGTCATTGAAGGTGCTTCAGCATTTGCGCGATGAAGCTCATAGGTTTGGAATCACATTTCACCGCAACAAACGATCTGAAAATTTTACCAAGTCTCAATTGGTGGATATCCCTGGAATCGGCATTAAAACTGCTAATAAGCTATTAACGCACCTGAAATCAGTCAACAGGATAAAGAGTGCTGAAATAGAGGAGCTTGAGGCTTTGATAGGAAGAGATAAAAGCGAAAAAATCAGAGAATACTTTACCACTAAGCTAAAACAGGAATTCGAGTAGTTGATTTGAAGTTTCTTTACAGAAATCTTTATGTAGCCATCTTGATACTGATTGGATATTATGATTTCTTTCTTTTAGGGCATTTATAATCAATAATATATCACTGTTTAATTCAATCTGGGATTCAAGATCAGATTTTTTTATTACGCCTTTTTCAATCTCCAGCACAATACTTATTTTTTTCCCAGCCAACATTATTGAATTTTGGTATATATATTTTGGGGAATAGCCATAAATCCATTCTTCTGCAGAGTATTTATTGATACACAATTGGTTAATTTGGGAGAAGGAATAATCAGGCAATTTTTTTATTTGTACCGGCATTAATTCTTCCAGATACTCATGATATGTCCTGATTAGAAAATCTACAGTAAGTTGTTTATCTATATCTGCAAGATTCCTGACTTTTGTACGGTAAGAATTGATGGATCTATCTTGATATCTTTCAGGATTTCCTTTGAGTGATTTTGAAAGATGTTCAAGGTTACAGTTAACCAGAAGTGTGCAATGCGCCATTACCCTGTTTTTGTAAACATGCATTGCACTTCCGGATATTTTGTTTTCTGATATCAATAAATCATTCCTTGGGGACAAAATCACCTCAAATCCAGATTTTTTTAAAAAGCTATGTACCGTTTTTGTGATTTGCTGGTAAGATATATTTTCACCTTGGTGAACTGTCTGAATAAAGCTGAAATTTAGGTTACCTGTGTCATGATAAACTGCACCTCCGCCTGACAACCTTCTGGCAATTAGAATATTATTGTTGGAAGTAAAAATTGAATTGATCTCTTTCGGGGCTATCTGGTGTTTCCCGATCACAACACAAGGATTGTTAATATATAGAAATATGAAATCCTCAGAGCTGTTTTTAAGCAAGAATTCTTCAGTGGCAAGGTTCCGGTAAGGATTTTTATCCTCGGATACAATTAGGTTCATTTTTTTATTTCATCCAGCAACATTGGATTTGAATAGGTAATTTTCTGTTTAAGTTCAAAATCGTACAATGTGAGAATTCTTAAATGGTAATAAGCTAACCAGTAGGTTGCTAAGGAGTTAATGTAATCAAGTTTGGCTGTTACTCTTTCTGATGAAGCAATATTCATATCCGTAATAGTGATTTCCCCGTTTTGAAATTTCTTCAATGCAATAATATAGCCATTAGCTGCTACCTTATCTGCTTCTTCTGCTGTTTTCAACTGATCTTTCAACAGGCCAAATTGTTCAACCTGTACAATTACACCACGGTCGAAGTCTTCGAACGATTGCTTTACATCAAAATTTACCAGGTCCCTGCTTGATTCAGCCATTTTTACAGATGACGCCGCTTTTCCCCAGTCTAATATTGGAACACTGAAAGTAAGTTGGAGCATTCGCTGGTTTAATGGATTTTCATAAATTCCGGGGAAAGATTCAGCACTATTGGTCAATCCGTAATTGCCTGATAGAGTAGCACCTAAGCCACTACTTCTTTTAGCCGCAGTCAGGTCTCTTTCTGCCGAAATTAACCTTCGTTGGAAATAGACCTGTTCGGAGCGATTTTCCCTGGCTTCATTTAATGCTAGCTTAGGGTCTATGTCAAACAAGGTTATCAGAAGGGGCATTTGAAGTTCAATTTTCTCTTTCTGGTCCAAACCAATGTAAGATTTTAATGAGAAATCGGCATTTTTCAGATCCATCTCTGCAGAACTCATCGACTTTTGAGCATTTAAAACTGATAATTCGATCCGGGAAAAATCGTTGTCAGATATCTGGCCTAATTTCTTTTTGATTTTAGCAATTTTCAAATTATCCGAACTGTTTTCGTAGGAGCTTTTTGCAAGGTTATAATTAGTTTGGATTCTCAGGTAATTGAAGAAATGCGCAGTGGCATTGTAGGCGATTCCTTCAATGGTCTGTATGAAATTTTTCTGTGACTCATCATAGATCATCGGTTCAGTCTTTTTTGACCATTTCATCCAGTTGTAGGCAAAAATTGGCTGGTTAAACCCTATGGAAAAAGGGCTACCCGAAAACATGACGCTATTTTTATTGTAATCCTGTACCCTGCTAAAGGTAGATGATGCATAAATTTGTGTTCCGGTTAATGGTATGTATTGATTCAGTGAAAGGTTAGACGCACCGGATAAATAGGAAATCTGTTTAAATTCGATACTCCCATCGGGTTGGGTAACAGGTACTGTTGATTGGGTATAATTGGGAAGAGTCCCGTTTAAGATAAGATTTGGAAGAAATAGCTTGGAAAAATTTCTGTATCTCCAATAATAACTAACATGTTGATTTTGTGCATATTTAAGTGCAGAAGATTGAGTGATAGCCAATTCTACTACATTGTTCAGGCTTAATCCAAGTACCAAAGAATCTCTTTTACCAGATATTTCTTGTGCAATCAGAGAGAATTGCATGGAAAAAACAAAAACGACCAAGTATATTAACAATGAAATTTTTTTCACTTTATACAATTATCTTACAGTTACTTCGTTACTGTTTTTAAACTGATGATATCCCGAAAGTGGTACGATGATCTGATCACCCTCTTTAACACCGTCCTGAATTTCTATGTAATCAGGACTTACCACCCCAATTGAGATCCTGCTTTTAATAGCCAGGCCATCCTTAAAAACGTACAGATATTCTGGCTTCCCTTTTTCAAATTGCGGTATATTCCTTATTCTTAAAGCATTGTCTTTGAGTTTTCGGGCAATCCACAACTCAATATTCTGCTGAGGGATCAATTTGGGATGTGAACTTTCATCAAGATGGACGTTAAACTTTATCTTTCCATTCTCAATTATAGGCGAGACTATCCCAATGTGGCCAAATAGCCGGGAATCCTCAAATATGGCATAGATCGGTGTACCTGTTTTTACAAAATCTGCCATTTTTTCCTCAACAGAACCTGATATTTTAAAAGATGACAAATCAGAGATTCTGACCAAAACCTGGTCTTTGTTTACTCTTTCTCCAGGTTTGTTACCGATAGACAACACTATGCCAGAAGAGCGTGATTTTACGTTCATTTGCTCTAGTGCGGCCATCTTTTCGTTTAATTCTTTTTCCTGAATTTCAATACCCAGCAGGAGGCCTTCCTCCTCAGCTTTGAGCTGTTTTAGTTTAATGCCGTTTTTCTCCTTTAGGGTTATAAGTTCTTTTTCAGCGAGTGCTATTTCCTGTTTTGTTTTTTCGATTTTGGCAGGTGAGATCCCGCCGACCTCAACCAGTTGTTCCTCATCAGAAAGCTGAGATTTTAGAGAGGTTATCTGAATTTTTTTAACTTCTTCACTGTACTTCAGATCAATTTTGGTTGAAGTCTCTGCCAGATTATTTTTCTCCAGGCTATTTTTTTTGATTGCCAACTGGTCTTTTATATTGTCAATATCATCTTTTATTTGCAGGTCATCAAGTACCATTATAAGGTCTCCATCCTGAACGCTGCTGCCAGGTTCTTTCATTATCTTTTTTACGGTACTGGGGTAGTTACAACGAATCAATACTTCGCTTTCAGGTTCAACAATTCCTGAAGATTTGATTGGATCGATTACCTGACCTCTATCAATTGAAAGTATAACACACTGATTCTTTTCAATAACGCCGGGATTATTTGAACAAGAAATCATAAAGCTTAAAGCCAAAAGCAATCCCCCAAAATATGGGATAGAATTTTCTTTAAATGCCATAGTTAATAGTATTGATTGTATTCAAAAAATCCCCAGGATCAGCAATATCTTGTTTACCAAAGCGCAAAGTTAAGAAATCAGTGACAAGGATCCATTATTTTAATTAAAATTTTCTTAAAATGCTTTATTTTAAGAATTAAAGAATTATGGGAAAAGGCAGATGGGTAACCTGCTAAAGGAATATTAACAGCGCAGATATAAATGTAACAACCAGGACGGCCCATCTGTAGGTAGTTTCATTGATTTTTTTTACGAGAGTAATCCCGATAATGGCACCAGCGAATATCCATGGTATAGTAAACATGTTTATTTTAATTGTTTCATAGCTTATATTGTTCCACACAAAAAACTGTAATGGCAGCTTAATCAAATTGATAATGGCAAAAAACCAGGCATTCGTACCTATGTAATTTTTCTTGGGAAGGTGCAGTGCAAGGAGATAAATGGCAAAAACCGGTCCTGCCACGTTTCCTATCATGGTCGCAAAACCGCCCAATATGCCAAACAATGGGGCATACAAGGGATGAATACTAATATCTGGCCTCTTTTTAATCTTGTCATTCCAAACCATCAGTCCCAGGGAGAGAAAAACTGAAATTGCTATAATTTGTTTAAACTGGAGATCATTTACCATCTCGCCGGTCCACAATCCAATCAATAACCCCAACAGGGCCCATGGGAGGGCTTTTAACAGGGGTTTCCATTCGGCATGGCGGTGATAGTAGGTTACAGCAAAAACATCAGCAATAATCAAAACAGGCAGCAATAACCCTGTTGATGCTTTGCCCCCAAATATCATTGCCAGGATAGGGACGACGATCATTGAAACACCGGGGACTCCTGTTTTGGACATTCCGATTAAAACAGCACACATGCAGATAAGTGTCCACTGGGTAAATGACAATGATATATTCAGCAATAATCCTTGCATTTTAATAATTTTCAGGTTTGATTGGTTTTAACTATTTTTGCAAAAATTTTAAAGATAGTTTTTTAACGTTCAAATTAAGTGGATAATGGCAACATTGGCAGATTTCCGTAATGGATTATGTATTGAATATAATGATCAGATATTTCAGATTGTAAGTTTTCAGCATGTCAAACCAGGCAAAGGACCTGCCTTTGTCAGGACAAAGCTAAAAAACATGAAGACCGGAAGGGTAATTGACAATACTTTTTCCGGTGGGGATAAGATCAATACTGTTCGGGTAGAGAGAAGACCTTATCAGTATCTGTACCAGGATGAAACAGGTTTTAATTTTATGAATGCAGAGACTTTTGAACAGGTAAATATTGATGTTGCAATGGTTGAAAATTCAGACCTGATGAAGGAAGGTATGACTGTAGAGATCACATTTCACACCGAAACTGAAACCCCACTGTCTGTTGACCTTCCTCCCTTCATTGAACTGGAGATTACCTATGCAGAACCTGGAGAAAAAGGGAATACTGCATCCTCGAATGCATTAAAGGCAGTAACTGTTGAGTCCGGAGCGACCATTATGGTCCCACTCTTCATCAAACAAGGTGACGTTATCAAGGTAGATACGCGAGATCGATCTTATTCCGAACGAGTTAAAAAATAGGATTAAATAAAAAACCCCGGTAATTTTTGAGGGCACTGAAAAAGTATCCCTCCTTAAAGTAACCCATTGAAAAATTAGCTGGC
>CAZDLO010000027.1:0-37273 GCA_964506325.1 uncultured Tangfeifania sp. | reverse complement strand
AAACCAGGTCGGAAAGGTCCTGGAGCTTGAAGCTGGTCGTGTCATAATCTGTTGCAGAGGCCCTTTCTGCCAGGGCCTTCATCACCGGCATTCCACGGGTAAGATCAGGCCGGTTTAAGACAATGTCCAATTTATTCTGAGCATTGAGAACCCCGGTTATTGCGACCAGGCAAAGGGGAATGAAGAAAGAAACCAATCTCATGTCTTTAATTTTAAAATTATCACTAAGTTTCATTTTCCGCAGTTAAATATCGCGGATCATTAAAAGGAAGAAATGCCAAAGTCAAATTCCGGGGGAAATTTCTTTGAATATTTGTTTAAAACCCTTTCGTAATCCCCGGTTACCGAAAATAATAAAAAAAACACCCTTAATGACATTAATGCTTTAAACAGATTGATTAAGGCGGTAAATTGTATTTCAATTGCTTTAAGAAAGTCAGTTCGAATATTTGCAAATTAGGTGGTTACCTTCCTTGAAATCGCGGTATAAATATTATTGTGCATATTTCATATCCAATAGCTTTTTGCATGGTCTATATCCATCAAAATGAATTTAATTATTGATCAGAGAATTAACATTTTAGCCTTGCCAACCAATGAACCTGTCAGACCTCTATTGTGGGCAAAATATTCTGGAAAAAATGCCGTTTCTATATATGTTCCTAACCAATTAAACCAAAGGAGAAAAAAATTATGATTTCTGCAATAATTATTGATGATGACAAGACAGCAATTGAAATTCTTACTGATTTTCTTGCCTATGCTCCGGAGTTGGTCAAGTTGGTAGGAACCTCAAATAACCTTGATGACGGGATCAAACTGATCAATGAAAAAAACCCTGATCTAGTGTTGCTGGATATCAATATGCCAAACAAGAGCGGGATGGAAATTTACAATTATTTCAATGATCCATCATTTAAAATTATTTTTGTTACCGGTTACGACAAATATGCGATCAATGCAATAAAAAAATCAGCGGTTGATTATTTGCTTAAACCTGTCAATTACATCGAATTGCGGGAATCTCTGCAAAAGGTGTCCTTGTTACTTAGGCACGAGAGACAGCAGAATGAGCTGGAAAAAAAAGTAAATAAAATTATCATCCTTGATATTGAAGGAAAAAATGTATTGCTGGATTTTGAAACAGGATTTATCATTGAAAACACCAAATACATTGAATATTGTTATGCAGACCAGTCCTATTCTGTGATTGTAACATATTTTGGCAAAAAGATCAATATTTCAAAACCATTAAAATATTTGCAGGAAATTCTTCCTGACAACCAGTTCTACCGGACTCATAAATCTTACCTGGTGAATATCAACCATATCGAAAAATATTCAAAACTCAATGGAAATTTTGTTCATCTGAAGAGTGGCATAAAGATTCCGGTATCCTTAAGGAATAATTCTGAAATCGTCAAGAAAATCCAATTTATGCTTGACAATTGAACCTGTTCTATAACAGAATTCACAGCTTCCTCTCTTCTCCCGTCGATCCCGCTTAATGAAGTGACTACCACTCCCGGAAGTCCACTGTAGAAATTATGGGTTCTCTCGTTTCCGACTCCGGCCCAGGTCTAAAAATCAGGACGAATCCCTTTTATTTCGACTTTTACCGGATGCTTTTGCAAATATTATGATTCATTAAATTGATGCCGGAGGGCGATTATTTCAAAAATTGCTACGAACAGAAAGTCTAATGCAAGTTTAGCACCAAAACCCTGACTATTAAATGAAATCATAATAAATTTAGAATTTCTATACTTAAACCAACAGTACCGGGAAAGCCCTCTGCCATTCCCCAAAACCAAGACCAGCTTTGATTGCCTTGCATTTTCCTTAAGACACGGAAGTTTGATTGGCCCGGCAAATTTATTTCCGTAATAGTTTCAGAATTGACTCAAAGGTATTTCATCGACGACCACTGTATTGATAAATTTAGAATTTTATGCCATGGACGACCGCAAAAATTGTAAGATAAAAAGGGTAAGAAACAAGACTTATAAAGAGATTGCCCCCCTGAAGGATCTTAACCTGGATGAGAAAAAATCTCTGTTGCGGAAAAAAGAAAAATTTGAAGCCATTGCTAATTATTCAGCCAATTGGGAATGTTGGTTTGATTCAAAAGGAAACCCTGTCTGGATGAATTCCCTTTGTAACAGGCTTACCGGCTATTCACCTGAAGAATATATGGAATCCAGAGATTGTCTGTCGATGATATTTGCAGTAGAAGACCGCGTTAAATTTGAAAAAGTATTATCCGGCGTTACAAATGAGGATAACAGCAACGAAATTGAATTTGCAATTTTCCGCAAGGATGGGACAAAATTCTGGGCCGCCGTTACATGGCGTACCATCCAGGATTCCAGGGGAGTTGCGCTTGGCGTAAGAACTAGCATTCAGGATATTTCCCGTAAAAAAATAGCTTTCCAGGCATTGAAGGATAGCACAATTAAACAACAGTCAGCTTTAACTTCAAAGGATAGATTTCTGTCCATCATTGCACACGATTTGGTGAGTCCCATAAGTGCTGTTGTAGAATTATCCAGGTATATGACGGATGAATTTTCGTCGATACCCCGGAATGATTTTAGGCAATATTCGGAATCCATCAACAGATCGGCCAATCATACTCTTAATCTCCTGATTGAGTTGCTGGAATGGGAAAAGGCTGAACAAGGTCTGATTGAGTTTAATCCCGAGAGAATCCCTTTAAATAACATAGCAACTGAAGTTATTGCAAAATTCAATGAGCTTACCCTGGAAAGGAAATTAGATATTGTCAATGAAATACCGATTGATCTGTTTGTTCTTGGAGATAAAAACATGTTGAAAACTGTATTTAGGAACTTGATTTCCAATGCCATCAAGTTTACACCTGCCGGAGGCACAATCTTTCTTGCCACTAAACCTCACAATGGAGAAATGACACAGGTCACAGTGATGGATACCGGAATTGGAATGACGGAAGAACTTCGGCAAGCTCTTTTCCATTTTGACCTTAAGAACCAAAGAACCGGACTTAACAAAGAACCGTCAAACGGCTTGGGACTATTACTCTGCAAGGAATTCATATCAAAACATGGAGGAATAATCTGGGCAGACAGTACGGAAAAATCAGGTTCTTCCATTCATTTCTCCATACCTTTCCATCGTTCAGCGGAAGAACCATTTGAATTGACCAACGCACCTCACAAAGTGAAAAATGAGAAAACCGTAACCATTCAAAAAATATTGATTGTTGAAGATGACAAGATTTCACTTTCATTAACCACAAAAATCCTCCGTAAAATCAGCCAAGAAATTATTCATGCACAAACAGGTATTGAAGCCATTGAACAATTCCGACACAATTCCGAAGTGGATTTAGTTCTAATGGATATTGGATTGCCCGGAATAGGTGGTTATGAGGCCGCACGTCAAATTAGAAGATACAACAGGGATGTAATAATCATTGCACAAAGTGCAGGGTACCCTCCAATTGAACTGAGTCAGGCCGGAGAAATGGTTTTTAACGACTATGTCAACAAACCAATTGACTACCAACAACTTATTGCAATAATTCAAAAGCATTGTATAAAGCAGAAATGAAAGGATGGCATGTTACATGCCCGAAAAAATTACAACCTGAAATAAAGGGTCCGCTTTCAAATCAAAGACAATCCGGGGTGTCGAAATTGTGGATGCTAAGCGGAAATCTGCCGGGCTACAATTTTCACCTGGTGTGGCGGAATATGATCGATAAAATCCTCACTGACACCAAAAAATCAAGTACCAAACATCAACATCCGCAATGCCCCAATAATAAATTATTCCCGGATCTCCTCCTGTACCCGCTTTAAATAGAGGTACCTTAACAGAAACCACAATACAGCACCACTTGCGAGTGCCCAAAAGAAAAGGCTGTTGTTGAAGACAGGCATCTCAGTCTGGTTGCGTTCCAATCCCTCTCCCGTAAAAAAGTACACCAATACACCTGTGGCATTGTTGATAAAATGGGCGATCATTGGCAACCACAAGGTGCCGGTCCATTCAAGAAGGTAACCGAACAATGCACCAAGAAGAAGCCGCGGCAGAAACCCAAAGAACTGAAGGTGGAGCGCGCTGAATAAGGCTGCTGTAATCCATATCCCCCAGTGGCTGCTTCCGGTCATCCTTTTGATCAGTCTTTGCAGAAGTCCCCTGAAAAGCAATTCTTCCCCAATGGCAGGCAGCACTGCTACCATGAAAAGGTTACTGACTAATCCCCCGATGCCACTGGCTGATAAAAATGCCACAGTGAGATTGTTGGCCTGATCTTCGGAGTTCCGCATCCATGTTTCGATGGAACTCATCCAGCCAGGTAGCACAAGATGCTGGTTAACAACAGAAAACCATTCAATTACAGGGCCACCTGTCAGAATAATCATACAGACCATAAAAAGCAGGAATCCACCGGGTTTGGTATCCAGCTTCAGATACGTCATTGGCTTGTCGTCCAGGGACCAAACAATTACCAAAGGTGGGACAATAAACATTCCAAATGTTTGCAGTATTTGAAACATCTTCATAAACATCAGGTTACGGGGTTCCTCGAAATCTGTTAGCATAGCTGTCAGTTCTTCAAACCCGATGCCAAAAAAGATCCGGCAAAACAGGAACCCGGTCAGGGAAATAAAAATTCCGCCAAGAATGATTGTTATCAGGGTAAACAATACCTGGGTAAAAGGAGTTGAATCTCTCAAAAACTTCATTGAAATATGTTTTATAATACTTTAATAATCTTGTGGTTCAGCAAATTTTGTCCTGTATTAGTTCCTGGTTGCCATCCATTAAAAATCCTTTATTTCCAAATTAAATCAATCAGGCATTTTAAATTCAGGCAAAACTCCAAAAAGAGGAAGTAGTACATCGGCACTTCTTTGTGGGTCATATTGTACTTACACTATTCCGGATTACCATTGGAAAAATGCAAAGTTATCTTTTCCATTCGTGATGCAAAAGGATCAACAGTGCGAATGGTTATCTTTGCAATAATTTGAATTTTCCGGGAATGGCAATTTGTCCCGGACATCTCATCATTAAAATTTGCCTTGTCAATGAAAATAGGAAACCTTGATTTGGGAGATCTCCCCTTGTTTTTGGCTCCAATGGAGGATGTCACCTACAAATCATTTCGTTACATGTGCAAAAAATACGGTGCAGATGTTATGTACACGGAATTTGTTGCTTCAGAAGCATTGATTCGTGATGTAGCCCGGACAAAGAAAAAGATGACCATCTTTGAGTTTGACCGTCCACTTGCCATTCAGATTTATGGTTCCAACATCGATTCGATGGTAGAAGCCGCCAAAGTGGCAGAACAATATAGTCCGGATTTTATCGACATCAACTTCGGATGCCCGATGAAGAAAATTGCCGGAAAGGGGGCTGGTGCAGGACTTTTGCGGGATATCCCCAAGATGGTTAAGATGGCAGGTGAGGTGGTGAAGGCAGTTCACCTTCCGGTTACAGCCAAAACACGGCTTGGCTGGGATCAGGAAGACCAACCCATTGTGGCAGTAGCTGAAAAATTACAGGATGCCGGAATACAAGCCCTTGCCATTCATGGCCGCACCAGAAGTCAGCTCTATAGCGGGGCGGCCGACTGGAGCCTTATTGCTGCCGTTAAAAACAATCCGAGAATGCATATTCCCATTATTGGCAACGGGGATATTACCGGGCCTGAGAAAGCTAAAGCCTTTCTTGAACAATCCGGAGTTGACGGACTGATGATAGGCAGGGGGTCGATCGGACGTCCTTGGATCTTCAGAGAGATAAGGAAGTTCCTGGATACAGGTGAACTGACATCACCTCCCCTGGTCCCTTTCATTGTCGAAAATGTGAAAGACCAGCTCGGTCAGTCCCTCACATGGAAGGATGATCCGCGAAGGGCAGTTCTGGAAATGAGGCGTCATTTCGCCAGGTATTTCCCCAATCTTCCTGATTTTAAAGAAATGAGAATTCAGCTGTTGAGAGCCAATGAAATAGATGAAGTAACCGGAATCCTCGACATGATCGCTCAAAAATTTGCCGAAGTAAGGGTTGATTATACCAATGTAGGCTTAAAATAAAAGATCCTTCAATTTATTAAAAGGTTAACGGGAAAGAGGTGTAGCACTGCAGGTAATCAAGATGAGGAAAATTATTTCATTCCGGTTAGTGATTGAAGGATTCTGGATATTTTATATATTTAGGGGATAAATCCACAACCGATGGCAGAATTTACACGACGCAATTTTATCAGGACAGGGCTTTCAGGAGCTCTCGTGGTCTCGGGAGGTTTCACCGGGATGATGGCCGGACCTGCGATGGTTTCCACCAAAGTTGACATGGTCGACCTTGGAAAAACCGGGTTAAAGGTTTCCCGCCTGGCAATGGGTATGGGCACCAACGGATGGAACCACCAATCCAATCAGACCAGGATCGGACTTGAGAAATTCAAACTCATGGTTCAGGCCGGATTTGAAAGGGGTATCCGTTTTCTGGATACAGCTGACACTTATGGATCTCATCCATTTGCCAAAGAGGCACTAAAAATGATGCCCAGGGAGGAACTAACCCTTATGACAAAAATCTGGACAGACAATCTGGACTGGCATCCATTACAGCCTGTAGATCAGATGATTGATCGTATCAGAAAGGAGTTGGATACAGATTATCTTGATATAGTTTTGCTTCACTGCATGTCGAATGCAAGGTGGACTGAAGATAAGAAGCGTTTCATGGACGGACTGAGTGAGGCAAAATCCAAAGGACTGATCAAAAAAGTCGGGTTCTCGGCTCATGATATTGGTGCCCTCCAGGCCGGTGTCTCGAATGATTGGCCGGATGTGGTCCTGGCCAGAATCAACAACAAGGAGATCCGAATGGATGGGGCTCCTGACAAGATATTGTCACTTCTTGAAATTGCCGCCAACAATGGGAAAGGTGTGCTGGGCATGAAAATATTCGGTTGTGGCGGTTTGGTTAAGGAGGAGGAAAGGATGGCCTCCCTGAATTTTGTTGTTGGGAGCAGGAAAGTCCATGCCATGACCATCGGTTTTGAGGAGGCGGCTCATGTACATGATACAGTTGACAGGCTGATGGGAATTGTAGGTTCGATGTAAGCACTGTTAATCACTTATATCCGGAGGTCCGGATAACCAGGAATTGCTTTTATTGATGTATAAAGAAATCTGCTCACGGAAATATTGTTATTTTTGAAGCCTTTGAACTCAAATTGTAAGATCAGAAATACCTTTCCGCATGAGCCGGTTTCAACCGGAAATGATTATGCGGTTATCATCAACGCTGATTTTCAATTTGTTTTACAGGGCTAAATATCCATCATACAATTATTTACAAATAAACAGAGTTTATGAAAATTAGAGGATTACTGTTAACGCTGACACTTTTGATTGTTGCGATTTCACAAATGCACGCCGCCAGCCTTGACCAGAAAAAACTGGTTGGAAAATGGCAATATTCCGCTCCAACTGCACCTCCAAATTATACCTCCGGCCAGATTAATTTTTCTCAGGCCGGGGAAAAATTAAAAGGAGAGCTTGTCATTGAAGGCCAAAAAGTTGATTTTTCAGAGATCTCCATCAAGGACGACCAGGTGACTGTCGGTATTTATCTCGAATCAACCCTGGTGACCATCAAATTCAAAATGGTTGAGGATAAGCTGGAAGGCAAAGCAGAAACCCCGGACGGGCCTGTGGAAGTTAAGGCTGTCAGAAAATAGGGCTACCGCTGGTTATACTGCTTTTCATAGTATTTCTCGTAGGCACCTGAAGAAACATTATCGAGCCATTCAGAATTTCTGAGATACCAATCCACCGTTTTGCCAAGCCCCTCTTCGAACTGAAGAGAAGGTTTCCAACCCAGTTCCTGCTGAATTTTGGATGAATCGATGGCATATCTCAGATCATGACCGGCGCGGTCTTTTACAAATGTTATCAACTGTTGGGAAGAGCCTTGCGGCCTTCCCAATTTTTTGTCCATTACATCACACAATGTCCTGATCAGGCTAATATTGGTCCACTCATTGTTTCCGCCGATGTTGTAGGTCTCACCTATCACACCCTGGTGGAAAATCAGGTCGATGGCTAAAGCATGATCTTCTACAAACAGCCAATCCCTGATATTTTCGCCTTTCCCGTAAACCGGAATTGGTTTCCTGTGCTGGATATTGTGGATACAGAGAGGAATCAGTTTTTCAGGAAACTGGTTGGGGCCATAGTTGTTCGAACAATTGGAAATCAGTACCGGCAAATTAAATGTATTGAAATAGGCCCTGACCAGGTGATCTGAACTGGCTTTGGAGGCTGAATAAGGACTCTTTGGATCATATGAAGTAGACTCAGTAAAAAGGCCTGTCTCACCCAGGGATCCGTATACTTCATCGGTTGAAATGTGATAGAAACGTCTCCCCTCCATATTGTTCTTCCAACGCTCCTTGGCGGCATGCACCAGGTTAAATGTTCCGAAAATATTTGTTTTGATAAATGCTGCCGGATCAGTAATGGAACGGTCAACATGGGATTCAGCTGCAAGGTGAATGACCCCTTCTACCTTATGATTCTCAAAAATTCGGTTTACCAGTTCAGTGTCGGTAATATCACCTTTAACGAAGGTATAATTGGGCTTTGAATCAATGTCGCTGAGGTTTTCCAGGTTTCCTGCATAAGTAAGCAGGTCTAAATTAATAATTTGATATTCAGGATAATTATTGACAAATCGCCTGACAACATGAGATCCGATAAATCCGGCACCTCCGGTGATCAAAATGGTTTTTTGCATGGAATTTCTGGATAAGGTACTTAAGTTGGTTCGAATAAATTAGAAATATAATATTAATGCAATGATAATCATATCAATAATAATCCCAGGTCAAAATTCAGAATAATTTTTATTCAATCTTCCTGAGTATTTTTTCCCAGTTCCAGGCAGAGAGTAAAGTCTCTTCCAGGGAAGCAACAGCCTTCCACCCCAGGTCATTGTTTGCTTTGGTCGTATCTGCAAAAATTTTTTCGATGTCTCCTGCCCTTCTGCCTACAATCCGGTAATTTACCTTCTGACCTGTAACCTTCTCAAATGAATTCAGCAGCTCCAAAACAGAAACTCCCTTCCCTGTGCCGATGTTGAAGAATTCAAATGCAGAATTATTTCTTCGCTCCAACAACCGTCCGATTGCTGTCACGTGGGCCTTGGCAAGATCCACTACATTGATGTAATCCCGGATGCAACTGCCGTCAGGGGTATTGTAGTCGTTCCCGAAGACCTGGAGTTGATCACGCAAACCTGCTGCTGTCTGGGTGACAAATGGCACCAGGTTGCCCGGAATTCCGTTGGGCAGCTCGCCAATGAGAGCAGAGGGATGGGCGCCTATCGGATTGAAATAACGGAGTGCAATGGCATGAATAGCCTTATTGGCTTTTGTATAATCGCTGATTATGTCTTCACAGATAATTTTCGTGTTGCCATATGGAGATTCGGCTTTTTTTCGCGGAGTCATTTCAGTAACAGGCAGCGCTTCCGGCTGGCCATAAACAGTGCAGGAGGAGGAAAACACAAGGTAAGGCGCCTTGTATTTCTCCATACATTCGAGAAGATTCAGCAGTGAAAGCACATTGTTCCTGTAATAAACCAAAGGCTTTTCAACTGATTCACCGACCGCTTTGGATGCTGCAAAATGAATTACCGCCTCAATTCCGGGCGTTTGCTGAAAAAGAGCATCAAGCTGCTCACGGTTCTGCATATTGATCCTGTGAAATTCCGGCCGTTTCCCTGTAATCTGTTCAATCTGGCTGACTACTCCCATTGTGGAATTGCTGAGATCATCGACGATGACTACGTCATAACCAGCATTCTGCAACTCAACCACCGTATGTGAACCAATATAGCCAGTACCTCCTGTTGTCAGTATTTTTCTTATCATTAGCCGGTAATTTTTCTTTTATTTATCAGATTGAAACATCATTCTGCAAGCTAATTATCAGTATGCCATTAACATGCCGGATGTTGTTCCCGGGTCATTCTCATTTCATTTCCTGATAATCTGCTTTTCAATTGCCAAATGAAACCGAAGATCAGTGAAGCCAATAACCACATAGAAGCATTCGGATTATTTACCGGTCATTGCTCTCACGCAGGATGGGGTACTTGTTGTTGCTGAATATCCCATGTTGAATCAGGATTCAAAAGTACTAAATCTGAGATTTATTCTTATATTTGGGGTTCAAATATTCTTTCATGAACCTTGCAGTTTATCTCACTGACTTGTTGAAGACCAACGATTGCGTGATCATTCCCGATCTCGGGGGGTTTATTGCCAACTACCTGCCTGCGGTATCAGATCCCCAGGGAGATCAATTTCATCCACCTGTGAAAGAGTTGATATTTAATGGGAAACTTATTAAGAATGATGGATTGCTCGTAAACTATATCGGTGAACGGGAAGGCATCGGTTACCTTGAAGCCAGGAAAATCGTCTCAGAATATGTTTCAGAGTGCATGTCCAGGCTGGAAAACGGAGAAAGGATTGAATTTGAAAATGTTGGAAGCCTTCATTATGATTCCAATGATCATCTTTTATTTGAGGCTGACAAAAATGAATATCTGAGAACAGATACTTTCGGACTACAGTCTTTCCACTTTCCACGGTTAATCAATAAATACACGCAGCCTGCCAGGCCTGTATACAGGGACAAAGCACCCGAGCCACAACTACATCGCAGGCCTGTTGTAAAATATCTTCTGATAACACTGCCAATTATCGCTGCGTTGTATTTTATCCCAAAATTCATCCTTACCGGTTCATCTGAACAACAGCAGAAAGCAAATACTGCATCACTTACCATAACTGATACTCCGGTCACAAACAGTCACAAGGTTGTTTCTGAGCCTGACAAAGAGATTGCAGCGCCTGAAAACAAAATAACCAATGATGCCAAACTTCCCGAAGCTGAGGCCCTAAAAATCAATCTTACAGCTGTAAAAACTCCGGAAGTCCCAAAAATTTCTTCAACAGAAGATGCTGTAATTCAGAATGCAGGGAACTTTGTAGGAAAATTTCATGTTGTAGGGGGTTGTTTTAAAATCAGGGAAAATGCCGAGAAGCTGGCAGACCAGTTATCAAAACAAGGCTATCATCCTGAAGTTTCCACTTTGGGAAGAGAATTTTTCCGCGTCTCGGTTGAGCGTTTTCAGAACCGGAAGGAGGCCGAAGTGGTTCTTGCGAGGTTACAGGGTGCAGAGCCTCAAAATGGTTACTGGTTAATGGTTGACAAGAAATAGTTACAGGGAGGCAGACTTCTGTACTTCCCTGAACACCCTTATAAAATTGCCTCCCCAAATCTTTCTGATATCCTTTTCCGAGTAACCTCTTTGAACGAGTTCCAGGGTTACATTCTCCATCTGGCTAACATCCCTGCAACCTGAAAGGTCACCACCTCCGTCGAAATCGGTACCGATTCCAACATAGTCAATTCCAATTACTTTTACTACATGGTCAATGTGATCTACCATATCCTTTACGGTAGCCAGTTTATTTGGATATTTCCTGGAGATTTCACGGTACTCCTTCCTTGCTTCTTTTAATTTTTCTTCTGACAAGCCCTGGAAATCGTTGAATTTTTTCCTCACCACAACCATTGCGGAATCCCTTTGTGGATTTGGATCGGGTTTCTTCACATATTCAGAGAGAAAACACATCTGGATAACTCCGCCGTTTCCGGCCAGTGCCTTTAAATCCTCATCGGTCAGATTGCGAGGGTTGTCGCAAATGGCACGGGCACAGGAATGGCTTGCAATAACAGGAACTTTGCTTAGTCTGATCACATCCATGAATGCATCATCGGAGATGTGGGATACATCTATCATCATCCCTACACGGTTCATTTCTGCAACTACTTTCTCACCCAGTGCTGACAGCCCCCCAAACTCAGCGCCCCTGGCTTTTTCAGTGGATGAATCGCAAATATCATTGTTGGATGTATGACAAAGGGTGATATACCTGATGCCCATTTCATAATAGCCCTTTACCATGGTGATATCGTTGGCAAGAGCATATCCGTTTTCGAGGCCGATAAAAACAGATCTTCTTCCTTCCTTCTCCAGCCGGAAGGCATCATCCGGAGTCAGTGCAATTGCTGCCTGCCCGGAATTTTCCTGAACACATTTCCGCACAGCATCGAGTATCCTGAGGGCTTTTTCCCTGGCAATGCTATTCCCTTCAGCTGTTCTGGGTCCCTGACCTACGAAAACAGCAAAAAATTGTGCATCCAGTCCTCCATCCTTCATCCTTGGAAAATCTACCTTGGTGCCGGAAACTGAGGGATCCTGCCGTTTACCAACGTCAAAGCCCTCACTCAACAAATTCAAAGGAGTGTCTGAATGGGTATCTATCGTGAGAACAGATTGATGAATCCGGTGGGCCTTCTCTGTTTGGGATTCTTTGGATACCAGGTTTCCGGAAATGAATAGCCATGAAACCAGTAGAAAAATTTTAGTCATTTTAACTTGTATTTATGGCTGGGTGGCCTGAGATGAATTATCAAAGAGAGCAATTAATTGATAATAAGAAAATTGCATCTCCGGTTTAGCTGTTAAACCTGGATATTCACTTATAAGAGGCCAACCGGCTAAGGTATTTCCCTATGATATCAAACTCAATGTTAACCACACTTCCTTCCAAAATCGAATGGAAATTAGTATGCTCGTAGGTATAGGGGATAATTGCCACCTGGAAAGAATCCTGTTGAGAATTCACAACCGTTAGACTAACCCCGTTCACGGTAACTGAACCCTTTTCCACGGTCATGTATCCCTTTTTTGCCTGGTCTGTGTCAAATGCATAGCTGAAGGTATAATACCAGCTTCCATCGGCACCGGCAACAGAACTGCATACGGCAGTCTGATCCACATGGCCCTGAACGATATGCCCGTCAAGCCGGCCGTCCATTTTCATGCTTCTTTCCAGGTTGACTTTATCCCCTGCCTTCAGCAATCCAAGATTTGATTTAAGCAGGGTCTCCCTTATGGCAGTAACAGTATAGGAGCTGCCATTTATATTTACCACTGTCAGGCAAACACCGTTGTGCGACAAGCTCTGGTCAATTTTCAATTCAGAAGTAAAATCACAGTTCAGAGTCAGGTGAACATTCTCCTGTTCCCTGATGATTGATACTACAGTACCCATCCCCTCAATTATTCCTGAAAACATTTTTGCAGTTTTTAAAATTTTACGAATATAATAGTTTCTGAGTATCAGAAATGCAATATTCTACCATATCAAATGAATTAAGTATTTTCATCATGTTATAGAATAACAGGATCCAGCCATATAATAAGATTAACGGCAAAATTACTCAGTCAGGATAAGAATTTTACTGTTAACCAATTAAGTATTGTCTTTCCATGATATGCGATTGCGGATATTTAGTTAATTTTGTTACCATGGAAAATCTTACCTAACATAAACCAATTAAAAGGATGCCTATCCCCTTTTAACCATGAATAGAACCCGGAAACAACATTCGTTGCTAATACTGCTGATACTGCTGATACTACAAATCGGATGCCCAAAGCAGGTCCGGTCGCAGCAAGATCCGGTCTTCACCCAATATCTTACCAACCTGCTGACAATACAGCCTGCCTATGCAGGTATTTCAGGTGTGCTGTCGATATCTGCCTTGTCCCGTGCGCAATGGGTTGGATGGGAAGGGGCTCCGATTACCAATACGTTTACCGCTCACGTGCCGATGAAATCCTACAATGTTGGATTGGGTCTTTCGCTCATCAATGACAAATGGGGTCCAATCATGCAGAATGGATTGTATGCAGATTATGCCTACAGAATTAACCTCAGACCCAGGGAATATCTATCATTGGGTTTAAAGGTCGGCGTAAGTTCCTACCACGCCAGGTTCAATGACTTAGAAATCAATGATCCGGCAGACCCGGCCTTTTCAGAAAACATAGATTTCAGATTGCTACCCAATGCAGGTATTGGAGCTCTACTGCACAGTAATATCTACTTTCTGGGCATATCCATGCCGAAATTGCTCAGAAATGATATTGTGGATGGTACAAACCAAAAGATCTACCGTGAGGTTCTTCATTTTTATGCCATGGGCGGATATGTGCTTTCCCTGAATGACATCATGAAATTAAAACCAACGCTATTGTACAGATGGAGTGAGCATACTCCTTCCTATTTTGATTTGGGATTAAACATTTTGCTTTATGAAAGGCTTTGGAGCGGGGTCACATACAGGTTGTCAAATTCCTATGCCCTGACATTCCAGTTCAATGTTAACAATCAGCTACGGTTTGGATATTCATTTGATTTGACTACTTTTCATGAAAATCAGGTCAACTCAGGTACGCATGAATTCACCATTAATTATGAATTTAACAGCAGCCGGAGAAATAAAAGATATACAATCAGGTATTTTTGACCTTCGGGATAGCTTTCCCAGATGAAAATTGCCAAATGTCTGGTCAGATGAATGAAACAGAGATAAATAACACTCACAATAACATATGCAACCTTCTGGCGGAAAGGAAGCTGAAACCTGCATTTGATCTTTTGGAAAAGATGATCAGGACGCACGGGTTGGGGGAATTGATTGATCAGCAACTCGACCTTGAAAAGAATTACAGCTTCATGCTGAAATATACTGTTGAAGGAATAACTGATCCCGAAAGACAAAAAATCTACCAGCATATTCTGTTGTCAACATTTGAACTGGCAGATTTATGTGCTGACAGTCTTAAGATGAAATTCTCCGCTTCTCTCGAATACCAGAAAAAGAGAGGTTTTGCACGTATTTCAATTGAGAATATTGCTGACTACTTCACAACCCTGGAATCTTTTCACCTGGAAAATGAATTAAGGGCACTGATAGAGGAGCCTGCCGCGGATAAAGGAAGAGAACGGGAGGAAACGATCCATTACCAGAAGCTTATCAATCTATTTTACCATTACTGGTTTAAAAACAGGCTAACAGAAGATGAATGTGTTTCATTCATTAAATATCTCAGGAACGAACACATCCCGGTACATGAAAGGGCATTCCTGGTTACCTCTGTTACCCTTAGTCAGCTGCTGTTTTTTGATGAACAGAAACTTGAACTACTTTTTGAAGGCTATGAATCAGACCTGGAAGAGGTAAATCAGCGGTCAATTACAGGATTACTAATTTCGCTGTATTTGTATGACAATAGAATTTCGCTGTTCCCGGCCATAACTGCAAGGTTGAAATTACTGTATGAAAAAAGTTCTTTTAAACGGCACCTTGAAAAGATTCTACTGCAACTGATCGGATCCAAAGAAACAGAAAAAATTCAAAAAAAGCTCCAGGATGAAATCCTTCCCGAGATGATGAAGCTGAGTCCGAACCTCCGGAATAAATTAAGCCTTGAGGCATTGCTCGGAGACGCTCTGAATGAAGATAAGAATCCGGAATGGAGAGATATATTAAAGGATTCCCCGGGGTTGATGGATAAGATGGAAGAGTTAAGTGAAATGCAGATGAAAGGAGCGGATATTTTTATGACCTCATTTTCCAATCTTAAAAGTTTTCCTTTCTTTAACGAATTAACAAATTGGTTTATACCGTTTTACCCAAACCATCCTGAATTAATCAGAAATTCAAATCAACAAGAGGATGCCGACAACAGGAAATTGTTCGATTTGTTGATGAAGACACCGGTTTTGTGCAATTCTGATAAATATTCTTTTTGTTTCAGCATGCAGACTATTCCATCAGAATATAAAAAAATGATGTTCGACACCCTTTCTGCAGAATTTGATCAGTTAATCGAATCGGAGAGCGAAAATGACCTGATTTCCACAGATCAGAGGGCTGAGGCAATATCGGGACAATACATCAGGGACCTTTACAGGTTTTACAAACTACATCCTCAGCGTGAAGGATTTGAAAATATATTTTCCTGGTCGTTCGATTTTCACAACAAGAGTGTATTTCTGGCTTTGTTAAATGAAGATATCCAGTTACTTAGAAACATTGCAGAATTTTACTTTGCGAAGAATTATTATCTCGAAGCCTCTGAAATTTATGATAAACTTCTCCAGGATTCTGAAGAAGCTGAGATCATGCAAAAGCTGGCATTTTGCTACCAAAAACTGGAAAATTACGAACTTGCACTTTCCTTCTACCTAAAAGCAGACCTTTTTGATCAGAACCGGTCCTGGAACCTGAAAAAGATTGCACTTTGCTACAGGCACCTCAAAAAACCGGATCTGGCTCTTGAGTATTATCTTCAGACCGTTGCCCTTGAACCGGAAAACCTGGGAGTCCATATTTCGATCGGACACTGCAGGATGGAACTTAAACAATATGAAGAGGCATTAAAGTCCTATTTCAAAGTAGAGTATCTTTCGCCGGGAAACAAAAAAATCTGGAGACCAATCGGATGGTGTTCCCTGCTATTGGGTAAAAAAGATCAATCGGAACATTATTTCAGAATGTTGGTTGATGACTCTCCGAATAAGTTTGATTTGATGAACATGGGCCACGTTCAGTGGTGCCTTGGGAAAAGAAAAAAAGCGCTCGATTTTTACATACAGAGCATCAATGATGCCGATATGTCTGAAGAAGAGTTTATGGATGCTTTTCACGAGGATCTTGTTCACCTGCTGAAGCAGGGGGTTGATCCTGATGATGTACCTATCATGCTGGATCAGTTGAGGTATTCCCTTGAAAAAGAATAAACCGAATGAAACAATGATGAGCATCAGGATCCGCAATAAAGAAATCAGCTGGTTGTCGTTCAATGAGCGCCTGCTCCAGGAAGCATCCAAAAAGGAGGTGCCGGTAATTGAACGTCTGAAGTTTCTTGGGATTTATTCCAACAATCTTGATGAATTCTTCCGTATCAGGGTTGCCATTTTACGCAGACTTGCATCCATTGACAATCTCATCCTGAATGAGGGCGAACAGCCGGCAGAGATTCTTGACCTGATTGAGCAGACGGTTATCGCTCAGAGCAAGTGGTTTGAGCGCATTTACGATCAATTGCTCAAGGACCTGGCGGATGAGGATATTTTCATTATCAATGAAGGTCAATTGACTGCAGAACAGGGGGAATATGTCACTACTTTTTTCAAAGAAGAGGTTCGACCCCGGATCATGCCGGTAATTATCAAAAAGAATCAGCCCCTTCCCTCCCTGAATGATGACGCCATTTACCTGGCAGTTGTTATGTCCAAATCAAAGAAAGAGGAGTATGCACTTATCGAGGTGCCGACGGACATTCTTCCACGGTTTGTCATTTTACCTTCGAAAGACCAAAAAAGGCATATAATTCTCCTGGAGGATGTCATCCGCTATGAATTGAAAGATATATTTTACATGTTCAGTTTCAAGACGATCAAGTCATTCATCGTCAAGGTAACCCGTGATGCTGAGCTTGACCTGGACGATGATGTCGCAGAGAGTTATGTGAAAATTCTTTCCAAAAGCCTTGAGAAACGAGGGAACAGTGAGCTGGTGCGTTTTGTTCATGACAAGGAAATCCCCGCGAATTTTCTTGCACTCCTGCTGAAAAAATTAAATTTTGACCGTGACGATGTTATTATCGGAGGTTCACGGATTCACAATTTCAAGGATTTCATGGGTTTTCCTTCGATTGGGAAAAAACATTTGTATTACAATTCGATCAGTCCGCTTTCCCATCCTGATATCCGGCAGGGCGAACCCATTCTGAGTTCAATTGCAAAAAAAGACATCCTGCTACACTTCCCCTATCATTCATTTTACTATTTCATTGATCTGCTAAGAGAGGCATCCATTGATCCGAAAGTGACCGAAATCAGGATGACTGCCTACAGGATGGCCAAAAATTCAAATGTGATTCACGCCCTGATCAATGCTGCAAGGAACGGAAAAAAGGTAACAGTAGTGCTTGAATTAAGAGCCCGCTTCAACGAACAGGATAATATTCAATGGGGGAATCAACTGACCCGTGAAGGGGTAAAAGTCATCCTGGGGGTTCCCGGATTAAAGGTGCACTCAAAGCTTTGCCTGATAACCCGGAAGGAGGAGAAGGAGCTGGTTCATTATGCATGTTTAGGGACCGGGAATTTCAATGAGTTGACTGCCAAGGTATTCTCTGACCAGATGCTTTGGACTGCCAATCCAGCCCTCTCCAAGGAGGTATACAAAATCTTCGATTTTTTTCAGAAAAATTACAAAATAGGAAGGTATCATCACCTGCTTGTATCGCCTTTCACCATGAGGTATAAAATAGTCCAGATGATCAGGCAGGAGATCCAGTCAGCAAAAAACGGAGAAAAAGCGGCCATATACATTAAATGCAATAACCTGGTTGATCCTGAGATCATTAGCAAGTTATACGACGCTGCCAGGGTGGGCGTGGATGTCCGCCTGAGTGTTAGAGGCATGTTTTCCCTGATTTCCAGTTCTGAAGAGGAAAAATATTCCATTTCATCAGTTGGGATCATAGATCGATATCTTGAACATTCACGCGTTTATTATTTCTTCAACAGGGGTAAGGAAAATGTTTACATTTCTTCAGCTGACCTCATGTCCAGAAACCTAGACAGGAGGGTTGAAGTAACCGTCCCGGTTTATGATCCTGATTTGAAGAAAGAGCTCACCGGGTTTCTCGACCTCCAATGGAAAGACAATACTTCGGCGAGGATCCTGGACAATGAACTTACAAATCAGATCAATCACAAGGGTGATCACACACCGATAACCTCACAGGTAGCATTTTATGATTTTCTCCAATCAATACGGGAAGGAAAAGGATAATATTCCGGAATTAAAAACCCGACTGGAAAATATCGGTCCAAAGGAGATCTACATCTGGAAAGAGATGGTTCTGCAGGATTCATCACTTTTCGAAGAAGTTTACAATCTGATTTTCTGCGACAATCCAAGGATTGCCTGGCATGCAGCATGGGTTGTAGACCATGTCAGTGAAGCCGAGCCAATCAGGCTTGAGGTTCATGTTCCTGAAATCATCGAGCAGCTCGCGCAGCTAAAAAGCAGTTCATTGAAGCGACACTTCACGCGGATGTTGATCAGCCAAAAAATACCCGAAGATAAAGCCGGGCTTTTGGTTGATGTTTTGTACAAACTGCTTTCTCCTTCAGAAGCAACAGCAGTGCGCGCCAATTCGATGCATCTTTTGTACAAGATTGCACTTTCCGAACCCGACCTACAGTCTGAACTGGGCAGTGTAATCCATTCAATGATTGAAACTGAAAGTTCTCCCGGGATTGTTTCAGCAGGAAAAAAAATTCTTCATGCACTCCGCTATCAGTGAGGCATAAAAATGCCAAAGACAAGTATTGAAATGATCCCCCAGATAAAAATTGACAGCAAGGTCCAGGGAATGAAACTGCTTTTGTGGTGAAAATATTTCGAACCAAGAAACGCCCCCAGGGGAATAGAGAGTACAACAGGTGTCAGTATGACAATCCCCAGCATACCTGTTTTCTGGCGAATCCGCACAATCATTTTGTTTCTCCTGGTAAATTTATTGGCAGTTAACCTGGCGTACCTTCTGCCATCCAGCCATTGTTCAAACCTTACCTTAAAAATTCTAGGAGTGATATAATAAATTGCAGGCCAGATCAGTTTAAGCTCTTTCAAAAGGAAGGAGAAAATGTAATAAAAAAACAAAAATCCGAAAATGCCTCCAATTTCGATCATCACGAACGCTTCTATCTCATTTAACCGAAAAAGATAGGCATAAGGTGTTGCCCAAAAGAATTTGACACTGGCAATCAGTACAACATTGAAGTATTTCAGTATTTGTCCCATTTTGTATTCCTCTATCAAATTTAGGTATAAAACGCTCAACTATTTCTGAAATCCAGGTATTTTGGCCTATCTTTATACAAATTTAAATGCTCTTAACATTGTTTCCAGTATATAAATCAGCCAATAAAATAAATCCAATCCGGGAGAAAATCAATTTAAGGAAAATTCCCTTTTTGTTCTTTTTGTTTTTATTTCAAGGCACTGTAATTTTTGGCCAGAATATCCGTGAGTTTAAGGAAATCTGGATCAAAGAAAGCAGGGATTTCCTGCTCAATAACCAGAAACCGTTACCCTATCTTCAATCCGGTTTTCATTACTTTTCAAGGGAGCAGGATAACACGCTTACAGAGGGACTAGAAGCAGATTGGGAAAAAATTTCAGTCACCTCGGGCTTACCTGTACCTAAATCCAGGAAATTTGATCCTGCACCTCAATTCTTGTTTGACGAGACGTCCTACCATAACCCTCAGTTTTTACCCTGTTTTACCGCCGAAAAGGATGAAGAGTTTATTGGTTTTGACAACTCCAATCCTCCGAGAATAAGAAAGCCCGAATACATAAGTTCAAACCTGCAAAAACAGAGTTTTAAATATTATGGAAATCCAATCACAATAAGCTATGACAGGCTACTGTCTTTGCCTGTTTCGCGGGAGGCAGACAAGGAATTGGTGATTGAATTCTGGAAAAAATTTCAGGTGGCAAACAGCAACCACCTTATCGACCAGCTAATGATATACCGTGACAGGCTTGGATTGAACGACTGGGGATATTTCCTGCTTGTAAAGGCCTGCTCCAACTCAATTTATCCCACGGATGAGTCCGGGGCAACCCTTCTTGGCTGGGCATTAATGATCCGTTCCGGATTCAGGGTAAAAATTGGTTACAACCAGTTAGGCATCTCAATATTGTACCCAACATCTTCTGAAATCAAAGGCATCCCGTTTGTAAAAATCAATGGAATTGCTTATTACATCGACAAACCCATTTTTTCTTTCCCAATAACCACCTGTTCCAGGGAACACCCAGGAGCTACCGGAATCATACACCTGAAGTTAAGTCAATCTATCAATTTTCAGGGAGAAACTTTAACCAGGAAAATCCAATTCCTTTGGGACAGAAAAACTTACGAATTCAGTCTTAAATTCAATCCGGAAGAAATCAGGTTTCTCGAGGAATATCCCAAAACGGACCCGGAGATTTATTTCAATGCCCCGTTCAGCTTTTTAACCGGAGAATCTTTAATGAGACAATTCCGGCCGGTTCTTGCAGGCATGAGGAAAGAAGAGGCTGCAGCTTTCTTACAGCAGTTTGTTCAAAAGTCATTTGCCTACCGGCCCTACAATGATCTGTATGGATATGACTGCTTTATGTTTCCGGAAGAGCTTCTGTTCAAGGAAGAGAGCAACGACAAGGGAAAATCACTGTTGTATGCCTGGATGATAAGCAACCTGTTATACCAAAAGGCTGCCCTTGTAGAGTTCCCGGGATTTTATTCTGTTGCGATCTCGTTGGACCAGCCACTGGAAGGGGACAAGTTTTTGCTGGATGGAAGAAGTTATACCTTTGCCGATCCAACTTTTGAAAATGCTCCTTTAGGTCTGGTAATGAAGGATTTCTACCAGCAAAAACCTTATGTGAGGGTTTTAAACAATGCCTCGGAAGAACTTGTAGAACAGGAAAAGATTTGGAAACTGGCGATGGCCATTGGAGCCGAACGCAGTGGCACTGGTGAAGATTTTATCAGGGATGAGAATGGAGATTCCTATATTACCGGGTTCTTCAGGGAAAAAAAAGGTAAGCCGGTGAATGCAAACCCGGCGCCTTTCATCGCCAAATTCGATGAAAAAAACTCGTTGGTCTGGATGGAAAAATTTAGTTCCACAGGGCAAGCTTTTGGAATTGCACTCCGCCAGTATGATAAAAACGAGTTCTATCTTGCCGGCACCTTCAAGGGAGATCTTGGGTATAACAGGCTAAAAATTCAATCCAATCCATCTGTTCCTGATCTGTTCTTTGCTCAGTTCAACAAGCAAGGCGAAGTTGCATGGATTACAAAAGCCGGTTTGGACGATCTGGAAGAGGATACCAAACTGTTCTATACTGCAAGGTTCAGCCGGTCCGGCGAAATTACGTCAGTTCAGCTTTCCAATGAAGATGAAAGGACCGGAAAAACAGGGTTCCAGGAAAATACCAATGAGGGATTGTGTTTCGTTGCCTCCCGTTACCAGACATCCGGGCTGGACAGAATCCCTGATGAACCTGGAATGAAATCAACAATGCTGCTACGACGCAACCTGAACCGGATGAAGCAACTAGGGATTGAGCAAAAGGTTGCATTTCTGGCTTCTGTATTCAATTCTTTGATCAATCCCGGGAATCAGCTTTCAGGAACCGATCTGGTCATCAACAGACAAGATGAAAATAAAACCGGTAGCACTCCTGCGAATTCCATTTCGGAGTCAGCCAAAAAAATTAAGCTGGTCAAAAATAATGAAGGTATTGTAGAAGTTTTTACAACTGATTCATCCTCTGCTAATTTTCTTTCCTTCAAGATACAGAATCATGCAAAACTGAAGATAATTCCACTAGGCAACAACGATTTGAAAATAAACATAATAAGTGGTATTGAAATGGAGTCCGGAATGGCCAGGTTAAAAGTCAATTCCATGATTATTGAACTCTCCTCCGGATCAATATTACTGGACCTGGGCAAAAATCATCACCTGATTTCCAGAAATTTGAGTCATGAAATTCTTAAATAGTCATTTTTTTTTCCTAACCTAAAAAATTTATTCTTTCTTTGATATCGAATTGTGTAATTATACCTCCAAAAAGATTATGAAAATAATTCACTTAACCCGAATCCTCGCCATTTCCCTCTTTACGGTAATTAGTTTGAATGTAAAATCTCAAAGTACACCAACCGGACAGGAGGTGCAATACAATCCAATAACGACGGCAGTTCCATTTCTTACTATCACTCCAGACTCCCGGCATGGCGCAATGGGGGATGCAGGGGTAGCTACATCACCCGACGCTAATGCCCAGCACTGGAATGCTTCAAAATTTGCATTTGTTGAAGATAAATTTGGTTTTGCGCTATCATATACCCCATGGCTGAGACAATTGGTGGACGATATCAATCTTGCTTACCTGTCTGGATATTACCAACTTGACCAAAATCAGACTCTGGGCGCATCACTTCGGTATTTTTCCATGGGAGAGATCATGCTAACTGACCAGAACGGAACCAGCCTGGCCAGCGTGAGCCCAAATGAATTTGCATTTGATGTCAGTTATGCCAGGAAATTATCTGAAGAATTCTCTGGCGGTGTTGCACTAAGGTACATTCGCTCAGATCTCTCCGGAGGCATTGGTTCAGAGACTTACGTTCCGGGAAATGCTTTTGCCACGGATGTATCCTTCTTTTACAAACACAATTTCGGAACCAGCGACCACGACCAGGCCTTTTCTGCAGGTATAAACCTTTCGAACATTGGCTCAAAAATTTCCTACGACGATGGCCAGAACAAAGAGTTTCTGCCCGCCAACCTTAGATTGGGTACTACCTACAGCAAAGAATTTGATGACCGAAACGCTTTATCTTTTTCATTTGACATCAACAAACTTCTGGTTCCCACTCCCCAGGCTGGCAGCAGCTCATCCACAGGCGGAGGTGGAATAGTGCTTTCAGACAATTATTCAAACGCCTCGCCCATAAGTGCAGTTTTCAGTTCATTCACTGATGCTCCCGGAGGTACCAAGGAAGAGCTGCAGGAAATCAACCTTTCGGTTGGGGCTGAATACTGGTACAATCGCCAGTTCGCTGTGAGGGGTGGTTATTTTTATGAAAGTGAGTACAAGGGGAACCGCAAATTTTTCTCTACCGGTGTAGGTTTAAAGATGAATATCTGCTCTATTGATTTCTCTTACTTAATTCCGACCCAGCAAAATAATCCGTTGGCCAATACCATCCGGTTCACCTTGCTTTTTGACGTTAATACCTTTGCTGGCAAAAGAAACTGATGATTTGCCTGTAAGCAAATAGTTGTTCTAAAATAATGCCTTTAGAAAGCAATGCCGGTAATGAATCCCTGGCATTGCCTGAAATAATGAAGATGGCCTGATTGCTATCTGCATCAACTTACGTAACTACCAACAGGTTCAATTTCAGGGATTGCCTGCTATCTTTTCTTCTTGAATACCATCTGATTCATACAGGGAAAACTGTATGTCATTTACCATGATTTTAATTAAAAAATCCAGCTTTTATCATGACTCACCAAAGGTTTAACTTCAAATTGAAGATTGCTGTCCCCTTTCTGTTGTTTGTATTTTTCCTTGCAGGAAATATTTATGGAACACCGAAAACAACCTCCGTCAAAAGTGTCATGGAGAGGGTTATCACTGATTTGTACAAGTCTGCCAGTCAGCAGGAACTGGCAAAGCTGGATATTAACAAGGTGATGACACTATTTTCAGAAGATGAATTGAAGACACTCTCTACCTGTCACTGGAAGTTTACGGTGAGTGTTCCGGTTGTTGTCTCCCTGATGGTAAGCACGGATCAGAAAACGCTTCCATTCTGGATGGAGGGAAATGGTTTTAAGAAAACCTCAATGTCCATGAAGAATGAACAAACGACCTATGAAGTTTGGCAAAAGAGTTTTGCTCCCGGAGTGGTCGGTCTCGGAGTCAATGGATTTGAGAATGGCCTGGCACTTCATTATTTTGTTTCTGTTGCGCCTCAACGAGAAGAGGACACACTGGCACTTAGTAATTTTTATCCTGAAAATCAACCAGTTATAATCTTAAAGAATGGCGCTTCTGTTTACCAGGATTGGGATGATCTGGTTTTAACAGATGTTCCTGAAGCCATGGCTGGTCATAGTTTATTGATGACAACCAGAGGACGAGCTTCAGAATCACACCTTGTTGGTGCTTTCAGATCGACACCCTACCCTTCCTCTGCTGTTTCAGACCAGGTGATACTGACCTGGAGCGCTGATCCTTCATCTACAATGGACATTCAGTGGAGATCCGGCTTATCGGTAAACGAGCCACACCTCCGGTACAGGGTAAAAAATTCAACGGACGAACAATCCCTTGTTGCAGAAAAAAGGGTTCTTGAAGACCGCATGCTGATGAATGACCGGTATACCAATCGCTATACCGCACGACTGAATAACCTCAAACCGGGTACCACCTATCAATATCAAACCGGGTCCAGGAAAGAGTGGAAAGATGCCGCTGAGTTTACCGTGCCTGCCGAGGATTCTTCCTTCTCATTTCTATGGTTCGGTGATACCCATTTTTCGGCAAAATTCGGAGAGATTCTGAAAAAAGGCATCAATGAGCATCCTGATGCTGCCTTCTTCTCGATTGTTGGAGACCTGGTCAGCGATGGTTTGAACCGGGACCAGTGGGATGCTCTTTTCTATTATACCAGTGAAGTGGCCTGTAAAATTCCTTTCATGGCTGTTCCAGGAAATCATGACAACAGGGCCGGGTTGGGTGCAAAGTTGTACTGTGACCTTTTCAGTTATCCATTGAATGGACCTGATGGTGTACCTAAGGAACAGACCTACTCCTTTACATACAAAAATGCACTTTTCCTGATGATTGACGCTACCTCACCCATTGAAGCACAATCCAGGTGGATTGAGGAACAACTTGCCGGGACAAAAGCAACCTGGAAAATCGCCATGTTCCATTTTGCACCCTACAACAAGGAGGAGCCCTATACTGACATTCAAAAAGCGTGGGTTCCAATCTTTGACCGCTACCATGTCGACCTGGTCTTCGGAGGCCACCTGCATTATTATATGCGGTCAAAACCAATGAAAGACGGGAAGGTCGTCGCCTCATACAAGGATGGGACTGCCTATCTCATATCTATTGGAATTCCTGCCTCAGGGCGACCAATGACCGAAGAACCTTATGCCTTCGTCAGAGACGGGAAAGGTCATCTCTATCAAAGTGTGAAAATTGATGGTAATACCCTGAGCATGGAATCCGTAAACATGCAGGGAAAGATGATAGATTCATTTACACTTAAGAAATAACCATGAGGACTTTGAATCTTGCTGCATTGTTATTGCTTTTACTCCCTGCAATTGCTTTCTCAGGGAGCCGGTCAGAGCTGAGATTTGATGCCCGCGGAGAATTCAAAATTCTCCAGTTTACGGACACGCACATCAACATCGCCGGAAAAGCATACCTGACATCCCTTGATATTATAAAAACAGTAGTCGAGATTGAAAAACCCGACCTGGTTCTGCTGACCGGCGACATTGTCACAGAAGAAAATCCTGAAGAAGGATACCGGCGGATCACAGAAATATTCAGCAAATCAGGGATTCCATGGGCTGTTGTATTTGGAAACCATGAGTCAGAAAAAAGCTTCAAAAGGAAACAACTCGCCGACCTGGTTGAAAAACTGCCGGGATGCCAGAACAAAGATGTTGGTGGCCTACAGGGAAATTCCAATTTTATCTTGTCTGTTTCAGGAGACCCGAAAAAAAAAGATGCCTTGATTTATTGCCTGGATTCAAATGACTACAGCAAACTTAAGCCCAAGGTCGAGGGTTATGGCTGGTTCGATTTTTCCCAAATCGAATGGTACAGAAAGAGCAGTAAGGAATTTACACGGCAAAACCATGGAACACCACTTCCTGCCCTGGCTTTCTTTCACATTCCATTTACAGAATATACGCAGGCCATCCAACAGAAGGATCAGGTCGTTGTTGGAGTAAGGAATGAAGACGAATGCCCGGCTCTGATCAATTCAGGAATGTTTGCCGCTATGCTTGAATGCGGTGATGTTATGGGAACCTTCGTTGGCCATGACCACCTGAATGATTATATTACTGTATATCACAATATTGCCCTGGCATACGGCCGTGTTTCAAAGTACATGAAGAGTCCGGAGGACCCGGCGGCCGGAGGACGGGTCATAGTGCTGAAGCAGGGGAAAAGGCAATTTGACACCTGGATCAGGGAGGCAAACGGTCAGAAAGTACTCTCCTGTTCCTATCCCGTATCTTTTTTAAAATGAATGGCTTCCAATATTTTTATTATATATTTGATAAACAATTCCATTTGGGATAAACCAATCGACCATGAAAAATATTGTTCTACCGTTTTTTCTGTTTTTCTTTTGCTCTGCCGGGTGGGGATTTGCGCAGACCGGCGGTGTTAATGAACCAATCAGGTACATCGGTGGTGTTTCTATCGATCCCGGGGTTCATGAAGGCCGGTTGCGTTATGCCATCGGTACAGAAAGCCGGCAGTCCATGAGGGCGAACAGGACACATCCTGAATTTGCGGATGGATATGGCTGGACTTACAGCCATGCCTCCAACCTCTGTTACTGGAATGGCAGATTTTACCAGCATTACCTCAGTAACCCGGTGGACGAGCATATTGCCCCGGGACAGACTCTTCTTATGACTTCAGCCGACGGTCGCAACTGGGACCAGCCCAAGGTTATTTTCCCGCCTTATGTGGCCCCGGCAGGTGTGAAAATACCAAAAGGGTACACAGGGTATATGATGCATCAGCGAATGGGATTTTATGTGGCCCCGGATGGAAGATTACTTGTTCTTGGGTTTTACGGCCATACGGAAGATCCGTTTATGGAAGGTGGAATCGGGCGCGTTGTTAGGGAGGTGTACAAGGACGGGAAGATGGGACCCATTTATTATATCCGCTACAGCAGTCATACAAACTGGAATGAAACAAATACCAGCTATCCCTTTTTCACCAGGTCGGACGACAAGGGGTTTGTTGAGGCATGTAAAGCGCTGCTGGCCGACAAGCTAAAAACGATGCAATGGTGGGATGAAGACCAAGGTCTCGACGGGTTTTACACCAACAAGAAATCCGGCTCCGCCTTCAATTATTTTCACCGCAAGGATGGAAAAGTGGTGGGTTTATGGAAACACTCCCTTTGTGCCCTTTCGGACGACGGGGACCACTTCAGTACACCTGTCGAATCTCCAACCCTGGTGATGTCCGGGGGGAAGATGTGGGGCCAGGCAACTGAAGACGGACGATTTGCCGTGTGTTACAACCCCATTGAACTGACAGATTACAGGTATCCTCTTATCGTGATTTCGAGCGATGACGGTATACTTTTCGATAATATGCTGCTCGTCCAGGGTGAGGTGCCTCCCCGCCGTTTTATGGGGCGCTGGAAAGATTTTGGTCCCTGTTACATGCGGGGAATAGATGAAGGAAGCGGAAATCCTCCGGGAAACGATATGTGGCTCACTTACAGTATGAACAAGGAGGACATGTGGATTAGCAGGATCCCTGTTCCCATACGTTACAGGGTAGAAAATAATGTGAAGGATAATTTTGACAACCTGGAAAAAGGCGGCGCCGTCACAGACTGGAACATTTATGCACCAAAATGGGCTCCTGTTGAGGTTGCACCTTACAAGGAGACCAAAAATCAAACTTTGTTGCTTAGGGATAAAGATCCATACGATTATGCACGAGCCATACGGGTATTCAGAGAATCAACCGATGCCGAAATTTCCTTCAGCGTCCTATCCGGACAAGCTGATAACGGATTGCTGGAGATTGATGTAACCGATCAGTTTGGCAACCGGCCTGTCCGCATCAGTTTCAGTGAAGGAGGCCTGGTAAAAGCCAAAGACGGCAGCAAGGAAATTCTTTTGCAGAAATTCCGTCCGGATACCTGGTACAAGATCAAAATTTCAACCAGGGCAATGCCATTAGGCAATTTCAGTATCTCAATAGACGGGAAAGAGGTGCTCAAGGAGGCACAATTTGCCGTGGCTGTGAAATCAATAGAAAGAATATCCTTCAGAACCGGTACATACCGCGATTTACCAAATCGTACCACGCCAAACCAGGAAGCGGCAGAGCCTCTGAAAGGAGCCGATTTACCGGTTGCTGAAGCAGCATTTTACCTGGATGACGTGACAATTACGTCTAAATAGGAGCCTGCCAGGTCACGGCGTAAAAGATTGCACAGACCTACTTTTCGTCAAAAGGATAATTCCATTTTTCGAAAGGAAGCCAGGCAATGACAACATCACCATTCCCCCTTTGATTGGAGGTGAATTCGACGCTTTTGCTGTCAGGAGCCCAGCCAACATGCGGATGCTCTCCCTTTCCATAGATACGGTGATTGGTGGTAAGAAGACGCAGATGAGCAGTTCGCATGTCGATGACGGCAATCCTGCCATGCCAGTTATCAGCAGCAACCCATTTCCCGTCGCGCGACCCTGATGCATGCCACCAGTTGTACTTCGACAGTTCAGCCGGAGTACCTCCCTCCCACCATGCGCCATTGCCAATAATCCTTGTTTTCTGATCGTGGATACTAACCAGTTTGACATGTGACTCTTCTTTGAGGTATCCCCCGCAAAAGGTAAGCTGGTCATCAACCCACCAATCCTCATGGGTAACAAGTTCTCCCGGCTCCTGCAAATGGATCTTCCTTGCCTCTCCCGGCTTTCGGGTGTCCACGATCCACATCCGGTGTACACCCGGGAGTTTAGGCGCATCATGGGAGAACCTCAGCAAGAAGGGATTGTATTTGCTGAACTGTATGTGTGTAAGTGGTATGGTATCATCCATACTGTACAAAAGGTCTGACTTCCCTGTCAGGATATCAACAGCAAGAATCTCCTTGTGTACCGGATTGCTTTTAGGAGATGCTGCCAGGGATAGGAATCTGCAATCGGCGCTTTGTGACAAGGCACCAAAAAAGTTTTTTCCCTCAGGTGCTGAAGCAATGATTCTCTCCCTGACTTTTACCTTTTCCACCCTGGAGGAATCCTTGTTAAACTGAATGTCAATTTTCCAACATATTACAGTGTTATTACCGGTCATGTAGATATCATGCGACTGAAAATCTACAGTGCCGAACCAATATTTTTTATCCATATGTTCAGGAGAGAAACAAACCAATTCTCCTGTTTTGGGTATATATCCGAAAAGCTCTTCCTTCCCATTTCTGTCAGAAGTAAAGAACAGGCAGCTTTGGTCGCGGAACCAGCTGTTCCAGTCGAAATAGAAATTAAGGTCTTTCGCAGGATTGGTAGTTGCAAAAACAACTTTTGCACCGCTGACAGAATCTGTTGTCACAATATGTTCAGGGGGATACACCCTTCCGGGCCATTCTTCAGTCCATCGTACTCCGGAAGATGCCGGGGTTTCAGAATTGCATCCGTAAGCCATGATCCAAACGACAATGATTAGCAATAAGCTTAGGTTTTTCATAATTTTCAGTTTAAATATTCTACTTCGAAAGACTGTTTACAGTTATAATATGTTGAATTTCATTATTTAGCGGTTATACCACCCCATTAGAACCAATAATCAACAGCCAGCCAGATGCTTCTCCCAACTCCGTTGATTCCTGATCCATGAGTACGGTAGTCTTCGTTCAATAAATTCTGAAGACCAGTCTTAAACTTCACGGAAGATAGCTGATAGCCGGCATAGAAATTTAGTACCTGCCATCCGGGTGTTCCTCCTATAGGGATGCGGTTGTCGCTGATATCCCCTGAGGAAAGCCTGTCCTGTTCAGCTGCAAATAGCATTTCAGCGGAAGTGAAGAATTTTCGCATAGTATAAAGGGCTGCAATTCGTCCATTCAAGGGCGGAATTCTCCTCAGAGGCTCATCCTTTGTCAGATTCTGACCATATGTGCAGGATATGCCCGCATTAACATCCAGATTTGCAACAACTCTCCAGTTAAGTTCAGCCTCCAGGCCTTTTATCATTGCTTCTTCCACGTTCTCCTTCTGGTATACAGGATATCCATCTATGAATTCCCCTTCTATTTTAATCCTGGTAATCAGTTGATTGAGGTTCATGTAATAAGCCGTCAGTGTTCCGCTGAATACGGCGAAGTGAAATTTATAGCCGAGTTCAAAATTCCGTGACTTCTCCGGTTGCAGATCATAGGCAGGTATCTCATACCTGAAATCGACAATACCCAGTGTACCCATATCATCAATGTTGGGAGCCCTGAATCCATTGCTGAAGGAGGCATAGACATGATTGTTGCTATTCAGGTTAAACATGGCTGCGGCGTTGAAGACGAATGCATCCGGCGAGATCTCCACTTCCCCAAGTGTGACATCTGTAATGTTGATTTTAAAGAAACTATACCTTAATCCGCCATCGAAAATCCATTTCCCGGAATTGAAGTGATGAAGGGTAAACAACGAATAATTTCCTGCTTTTGAGTCATCCGGATACAAGCCACGCTTCTCCAGGGATGGTCCTGGCCCTGACACCTGGATTTCTGTTCGTGAACTTCCAACCCGGTCATGGTAAAATTCAAGTCCTGAATCAGCGGTCCATTTTTTTCCAAAAACTGAACTGACATCCGCCGTTAAACCAATGGTATTTATCCTGTCCTCCTCTTTAAGCAGTGTATTTGAACCGTTCTTACGGCTGTTTCTCCCCTCAAGCCCCTGTTGCCACGAGCCAATGACCCGGATTTTATCCAATACTTTGTTTTCACCCCTGATATCCAGGCGGGCATAGTTAAGCATCCGTTGCTGCGGATCAAATTCACTGACCAGGTAATTCTCAAGGACAACTTTGTGATACAAAGGCACGCTGTTTTGCCTGGTGATTTGATTGGCCATGGTGAGCTGCATATTTTTTTTCAATTGCATGGCCAGTTTTGCATCAAAAGAAAATTCAGTATAACCCGACGGACTTTGTTTCCCTGTTTCTTTTCCTCCTGTCAGGTCTCCAAAATCATGATAGGTCCCTCCGATCAGGGCAGCAAACTTACCCGAATTATATTCCAGTCCGCTGCGACCCGTTTTTTCCATATCCCCTGACATATACTTTCCCAGCAAATTGCCTTTAAAGCCCTTATGATCTTCGTTCAACACGGGGTCCCTGGAAAATAGCTGAATTGTACCACCCATGGCATCCGACCCATACTGGACAGAGCCGGTTCCTTTGGCTACCTCAATTTTATTGACCAGGAACTGGTCAATTGTATTCAGGTACTGATTGGGACCATACCTGTAAATGGAATTATTGAGCCGTATTCCATCAATCAGGATCAGGGTCTGGTTACCTGTCAGTCCTCTTAAAAAAGGGGAGCCGCCGCCATGGTTGGTCTTCTGCACGAAGACTCCGTTCAACGTGGTAAGGGCCTCCGGTGTGGAACGCGGAATGAATAAATCGATTTGTTTGCGGTTAAGGGAATTTATGCTGTATGGAGTATTCAATTTCTCCTGTGGATTGCGCTGGGAGGTTACAACAATTTCTTTCAAAGAATATACAACAGTAGTATCGGTTTGGCTAAACGCACAGAAACCGGAAGATACCAACAAGAAAACCAATAAAAGCTTTGTCATCCAAGAAAAGATTCAATAATTTGAACTTCAACAGAATAGACTTCTGTTCAGTATTAAAAAAATGCAGTTTTGTCTTACGACCCCAATTCTGTTATTACTCCTAAAAATATCCACAGAACCAACCCATCCGGTAAGGAAGTAAAAAATTGGTGCAGTCGTTTTCAAATCCAATTTCAATTCCTGATTCTAATTTGCCGGTTTGGATCACCGGTTTGACCCGGGTTTTGACTAAAATACCAAATATCCCTTCATTCAGCCAAAATTTTTCCAATGATTCATCCTGCTATATTCTGCAAGGTACAAGCAGAAAGTACATTTTCATCCCCGACAGGCCTGGAAGGTCATACCGGCACTTTTACCGGCCAAATTGTAAAGATATTTCATCGCACAAACCGATGAAATCAATAACCCTGGTATCGGGTGTCCCTGCTTCGATGTCTGCAGCCACGATATCGCATGGCCCATAATGACTGGCGATGTACTGCAGGTCGCTCCTGATTTTGCTGATCTCCTTGTTGGCAAGATCCATGGGGGTATACATCAGGGACCTTCTGCAGTTTGGGAAAAGGGTCCGTGCCCTTTCCAGGTCTGAATCAATTCCCATATCGAGGTACCTGACATCTTTAATTGAAGAATAATCATCAAGATACGGAGTTGCATTCCAGGCACAATTGTGAACTCCGATGGACAGGAAGGCTTCTGCGATGCGCTGATCAAAAGGCAGTATAAAATCCCTGTAAAGGTCGGGAGAAAGCATGTTGACAAGGCAATTGCTGACTGTAAAGAAAGTATAGTCAACACCACTCTCTTTTTGCCTTTTTTGAAGCAGTTTTGCTGAATCAATCATTGTCGTTGTTATACTCTCCAGGAAATGCATGGTAGTATCAGGATCAATAAGCATATCGAGGAACAACTGCTGTCCACGAATCCGCTGGGCATTGTTCAAAACACCCTGCCAGTTTATGAATCCAACCACCTTTCCTTCGCTGGCAGCAATGAGGTCGGCCTGTTCAAGTATTGATCTGAAAAAGGGATTATTATCCGGACTCACAGGTTGCAGCAGTCCCATTTCCTCATCAGAAATATTGAAATGCTCGCTGGTTGGCCATTGTTCGCTGTCATACCTGACTGGAACCCCAAACATTGAGGCGATTGTGCAGGCCCCGTAAAGTCCTGTCAACAGATCTATAGTTTCTCCCGTTTCGTCTATTTTCCCAATACTGTTGCCGGGAAACCTTTTGTCCACCTCCCTGCGCATGGAGAGTACGGACTCCCTGCGAAAAGAGAGATCGGTATGGTATCTCTCCCCAAAATCTATTCCCAGAGCCTGGTGGTACCATTTGGGTGTAAAACCTATTTCCGGACGCAAAAAAGGAAGGTTGCCGGTTGAGGGTCTCCTTGTTGCCGGTGCTCCAAGAGCTATGTAGCTGATAAGTTGTTCAGTATGCATTTGATTTCAATGAATTTTCAAGTAGAATGATATAATCAATGTGTTGGTCAGCAATTTCCCGGTGAAGATCATCGAACAGATGTGTTTTTATGCGAACGTTTGGTGTAGGATAAAGACCCTGCCGGAAAAGCAACTGTTTGAAAAAATGAATGGATATATCCAGGTGTTGGTTGGAAAAAGCCAGTACCGGCAATATTCTATAAAAATACTGTTGAGCTTCATCCTGTTGTCCATCAGCGAAAAGCCGGTAAATATGGGTGTAAATGTAATGCATTCCTGTTGGCATAAAGGCATGAACACCCCGCCTCATGCCCTCGATCATTTGGGAAACAGCCCATCCACCGCTGATGTTCAACCTGCCTCCGGTCAGATTCAGTATCCGGGAATATTTTACCCCTGCAGGCACAGTTTCAATTTTCAGACAGCGGAAAGCCTCCACAGAATCGAACAGTTCGCAGATCAACTCATCCGGCAGCCCGTATCCGGAAGAATCCCAGTCCTGCAGCATGATCATTTCCGGATCACAGGATGCGAGTTCCATAAAGTGATCCATGAATTGCCGGTTATCCCGGTAAGGAATCTGGAACAGGACGTTGCGGCACCCAGCTTTTTGGTATTCGGTCAGCAATCGTTTACTCTTTACCAAATCGGTCTCACCGGCACCGGCTATCACAGGAACCTTTCCGTTCACTTCGTCAAGAACCGCCTCAACCATCATTATTCTCTCTGATTCAGATAAGCTGTAGACTTCTGAGGCCATCGCCGGCACCAGGAATCCTGCAACCCCGGCATTCATTGCTTCACGGACATTATTTTTAAGCGCCTGAAAATCAATCGAATATTCCGAGTCGAAAGGTGTATTTAAAACGGTAACAATACCTGAAAGGGGATAAAGCTCTTTCATGCTGCAGTTGGTAGTAGTTTTTCCATGCGAAGATAATCAGGTTGATTTATTGGCCAAATGAAATTCTCTGTCTTTATTCGGTTTCCGGCAATGAAACTGTAAGTTGATAGTTGGAATAGTTGAAGAGCGGATTTCTCCCGGTTTTATGCAGATTGCATTATTCCCTTTAAAGCTTTCAATTCTCCAGGCTGTATCGGCTCCATGCGGGTTATGGTAGAAAGAAGTAACTCTCCACTTTCCTGTGGGCTGCACTTCCTTTAAGAAGTGATATTCGGTATGCGGTCCAACAGGGGGAGACAGCAATCCCGGACTATAACCGCTGAAATCGTCTTTCAGGACTATCCTGTCAAAGGCATTTACTGCATCCTGACCGGCAAGCTGGAGGGAACCGGCAAAATAAATCAAAAGTATCAGGCAGATTTCATGAATTCTCATTTCTCAGAGTCTGTACTGTGGGATCTTCATCAGTTCACCATCGCGCATCGCAGATTGATGTGCCACAATCCCGGAAACGGTAAGGTTCAGGGCAACGGCAATATCAACCAGTGGTTTTCTGTCCTGGATAATGGCACTGACAAATTCATTGGTGAGGTAACCATGGGAACCTCCGTGACCGCCAAGGGGCATCCCCGGAGGAAGGGGAGGACGGGCAATTTGAAAGTCCGTTTTGTCAAGACCCTCGTATTTGTCGTAATAAGTTCCCTTTTGTCCCCTGACACGGCCTCGCTCACCACTGTCACCCGGTGTATCCCAGCTCACTGCCATCCGGGAGATACCGCCCTCACTGGTTTTGAAAAGGGCGATCTCTGTTCCGAAAGGATTTTTATAAACATTGTTCTGAGGCTGCAGATGTTCGATGACACTCGGAATGCCCAGGCAGGAAACCTCTGTAAAACTGCCACCTGTCACACCAACATAAAAGGCGTTGGAGTGCGTGGGATACAATTGTGGCGGCAGCCCGATACGCCATCCCTTGAATGAGTCGATCGGTTTTTCCATGTAATGATAGTATTCACCCTCGGAGTAAACTATTTTCCCAAAACCACCCTGCTGGAAAATCCGGTTCATGGCATAAAGGCTGTCACGGAAGCAGGATGTTTCAAACATCATGTATTTCAGTCCACTCAACCTGACGGCCTCAAACAACCTGTCGGCATCCTCCAGCGAAGCATATACAGCCGGAACAGCAACTGCCACATGTTTTCCATGTTTCAGTACTTCTATGCAATGATTTACATGACTCGGTGCATCTGTTGCAACAAAAACAGCTTCGATCCGGTCATCCTTAACGAGCTCTTCAAGGGAAGGATAGGTTTTGTCGCATTTGCAAACCTTGGCCATTTCAGCGCATCGCTCCGGTATCAGGTCACTGACAGCCACCACCTCCACATTGGGATGATCCTGGAAGCCAAACTGGGATGCAAATTTACATACACCATGACCTACCAGTCCAACCCGTATTTTCCGGTCTGAAAGAGGAACCCATCCCTTGTAGGGATCCGGAGTTTTTGAGGTATCCTCAAAGCCCTGAATTTTAGACGTCTCAGTAGTTTTGGGTTTTGAATCCTTTCCATCCGAACAACCCAGTTGTGCAAGTCCGGCAGCGGCAGCAACAACGGCTGATGAGTGCAGAAACCGGCGCCTGGAAAGTGATGAAACAGGGGCCTGCCCCAGGGGATAATTGTTATTTTCTGATTGTCCTTCCATTGGATAATCCCGGAGATCCAGATTTTTCATGTTCGTGCTTTTTTAAATTTTCAATTTTCAAGGCGGTAATGGTGGCTTACAGCTTCATCTCCCAACCTTTTTCATAACTCCTTGACCACAACCTGGCAGCCTCCCTGTCGTGGAGTATGTGCCCATTCTTCGGATCCGTATCCAGGGATCTGCCTACTCTTTGTGAAATATTTCCCAGTTGCACCAGCAACGTACTCTTGTGTCCCGATTCAACTCCTGAATTGACAGGGCTCCCGTTTATTATTGCGTCAAACATATTTTTTATATGAAGTGCATCAACTTGTTCAGATGGATTTGATACATCCCGGGGATCTATCTTATACTCGTCGTTGACAACCCTGACCACTTTGCCCTGCAGGTCAAAAAGTGTGAAGCTGTTGCCGCTGGGGATGAGAATACTTCCCTTCTCTCCATAAAAAACTACCCCCACCGAACTTCCCTCAACCTGTTTACCGTTACAGCTGCGCCCTTCCCAGGACATAGAAACACCCTTGTCAAAATCGAGATTAATAACCTGGGTATCGGGTGTTTCCCAGTCGTCCCTGTAACGAAAGCGGCCTCCGTTTGAACTCACGCGAACCGGAAAATCCACATCCAGTCCCCAGCGGAGCAGGTCTATCATGTGCGTTCCGTTGTTCAGTGCTTCACCGGTACCCCAGTGCCAGAACCAGTGCCAGTTGTAATGAAGCAGGTTGTCCTTGTATTCTTTCCTGGGTGCCGGGCCCTGCCACAAGTCCCAATTGAGCCAACCCGGAACCTCTGCCACTTTCCCGGTACCAATTGGTCCACGGTTATTCGTATACCATCCTTTTCCAAAATAGACATTGCCAATTGTGCCGGTCTTTAATTCCTGGATGGCCTTTATCACGTTGGGCCATGAACGGCGCTGGTTACCCATCTGGATCACTTTTTTGTATTTGGCCGCAGCCTCAACCAGGATTTCACCTTCACGGGGATTATGACTGCATGGTTTTTCTACATA
>CAZDLO010000026.1:0-38106 GCA_964506325.1 uncultured Tangfeifania sp. | reverse complement strand
GAGAAATTGCGGCAACGTGGGTTATTGAGTACGGTGAAAGGAAAAGGAACAGAGATAGTAGTGTTTTAATAAGATTTCCCATTCAGAATAATGTTAGTTGATCGTGATGAAATAAGAGACTTATCAAATTTTGAAGTTAATAATACGTTTGTCATTTTAACGCCATCTGATTCACATATTTCACCGCCTTTTGTGCAAGTGATGAAGATGTCTTCCACGAATGCACCGATGCAGAAAAAAATTGGTTCAGCAATTAAGCAATTCGATGATCAATATATTATGTTAATATTTTTTCTTATCTTTAATCCTCCCTCCCCAAATTTCCGATATCTATTTAACTTAACTTCTGAGCTATGAAACACTTGGTATTAATCCTATTGATGTTAGGCCCCATTCCTACCTTTTCGCAGGTTCAGTTAACCTGGTTTAATTACCCCGGTGGTGTTTCAGTGGCCACTGATGCTTCAGACAATGTATATACCGCTAACTGGGATTACAACTCAGGTGGTGATATTACCCTGACGAAGAGAAATGCTGCAGGTCAAATTCTCTGGGAGGCACCTTACAACAATACGGATTTAACCAGGCATGAGGTAGCAACATGGGTTGAGACAGATGGTTCAGGAAATATTCTTGTTTCAGGCACCATCCGGTCAGGTTACTCAAATCCTGTTAATGCCAATAGTCTTCTCATGAAGTTTGATCCTTCCGGCAAACTACTCTGGCGCGTAGTATATGAAAGCAATTTTGACGGATCTTCAACCAAAAAATGCATTGTTGACGGAGAAAACAATATTTATGTGCTGGGCCTGGGGAACAGCGGAACAGGCCTGGTTACCCAGGTTAAAAAATTTAGTCCGTCAGGGACACCTATCTGGAACTATTTTGACAATGCAGGAATAGGTGCTCCTGTGAATTTCAAGCTTACTCCCGATAACAATATTTTGATTGTAAGCAGGGGAATTTCAGGCAGCATCAACGGTTATGCGAAGATTAGCCTGGAGGGTAAAAAAATATGGAGCCTGGCCGGAATCAACAGTCTCACTGTTGGTGACGCGGCGGGTGACAGTAACGGGAATACCTATTTGATAAATGGCCAGTACGTTGTGTCAAATGCAGGAAGTGTCGTAAAAAAATTGTCTCCGGCAGGAACTCTCCTGTGGGAAAAAGTTAATACCATGGCTGGATTAAGGGTTGAAGTTGGGACCGATAACAATGCTGTTATTAGCGGATATCCCAATTCAGGAACCTTTGGCGCCGCATTCATGAAATACAACACTGACGGCAATGTGCTTTGGAGTAACCAGGATGCAGATGGTCCCGGATATGCACTGCTGGCCCATGCCCAGATGAAAATGGATGGATCCAATGCCGCCTATGTCGCTGCCGGAACTATGTCGCAAATGGCAGTATGTAAAGTCAACAGCGATGGCACTTCTGCATGGACTGGAACAACATCAAGCGGTTATGCCAGTTGTATGGATTTTGGAACTGACAACAGCGTTTTTGTGGTGGGTGGAACCACAGCCAAACTTTCGCAGTCAGGAATTGTAACACCTGTTGCTGCTCCGTCAAGCCTGATCGCTACAGCAGCAGGAACAACAACAATCAATCTGTCATGGACTGATAATGCCACCAATGAAACAAACATTGTAGTTCAGCGTTCCTTATTGTCTGGTGGCAGTTTTGTCACAATTGCCACTCTTTCAGCCAACACAAGTTCCTATTCCAATTCAGGGCTGAATAGTGCCACAACGTATTATTTCAGGGTACAGGCCACAAATTTGGTCGCCAGTTCCTCCTGGAGCAATATTGCAACCGCGACAACCGCCACTCCTCCTTTAACTCCGCCAGCCGCGCCTGGCAACCTTGTTGCCGTTAACAAAAGCTGCAATGCCATTACGCTAACATGGAATGATAATTCTGCCAATGAGGCCAAATTTGAATTGAGAAGATCCCTTTCATTAAATGGCACCTATTCAACGATTGCCACCTTAACGGCGAACACGACAACTTACACTAATACAGGCCTGACAAGGGGGAAAAGATATTATTACATGGTCAGGGCAACAAATTCTGCCGGAAGTTCAACATGGAGTAACAAAGCCAATGCAATAGCCTCCTGCCCTGCCACCCTTAAATCAGGAGAATTGAAGGAAGCCGCTGATTTGTTTACTGAAGAGACAAATACCGGAATTAGACTCTTCCCGAATCCGGTAACATCCGGAGAATTCTTTCTCAATCTGGCCGATGGGACTACCTTCCCTGCCTTGCTCAGTATCTATTCTTCAACAGGACAAATTATGCTGGAGAAAGAATTATACAATTTCGACAACACCATTCAAACTGCCAACTTAAAAAACGGCATTTATATACTACGTATCTCGACAAAAGAGCGGAAACAGACAATTAAACTGCAAATAAATAACTGAACGCGGCTGGCGCAGATATATTTCTCCGCAACATTTAACCTAAAGGGTTGTTGACTAAAGTTACTGTTAGCGGTTAATTTTCAAAATTTTAGCCATGTATTTTTATGAGATGCCTGGTATCTGAGATCAGTTTGTTGACTCCGGATCGTCGTTGATAGCTGTGGCGCTGCTCGATGGAAATTCTTCCATCCGGCTGGTAAAAGCCTCCGGATTCACTTCAGATTTTTTGGCAAACTTTGAAAGTCCCGGTAGTTCTGTTGAAGCAACTAACACGACTCCGGACTTGAACCGAGGCGAGAATTTGCGCCTGGATTGTTTGATCATAGCGGGTAAGAAAATTAAAAGATTTTTTAACTACCCATTGGCCCCATTTTTGGGGACTATATAGTTCATGTAGAAAGATTTGAAGAATATAGACAACAGCCGTTGCCAGGATGAGCCAGGCACCAATCTCCCAGCCGCTAAAAAAGCTGCTGTTTGGTGGGCAGAACAAGGTAAGGCACATCAGGCCATTTGCCAGCCAGGCGGTCTGGAGGGATATCAGGGGACAGTACTCCCTTGATTCATACTGCTTTAACCTCGATATTGTAAGCAAGGTGCCTTACAGAAGAACTCCCAACGGAATAACCCATGTGGAAATTGTCCAAAAATCTGTTAGAGGCTCATTTTCCCTGATAAAAACATAGGAGAAGGAGATTGTTACACATGCAGAGGCAGTACTGACAATGTATGCAATTGCCTTCTCTGCTCCTGAGAGTAAACCTGAGGTAATCAACCGCATGGAAGCATATGAGATAAAAACCGCCAGGAAGGCAGGTGCGGCCATTCGCCAAAAATAAGGGTCGTGAATTGCCTTAACGGGTGACACACCAAAAGAAAAAGGGAGAAACAGACTCACAATTCCAATTAATCCAACCTGAGTGAGCAACAATTGGATTCTCCGGTTACTCATTTTCATAGTTGTACTTGTTTTTTGTTTGCAGTTAAATACGTAACAGACTTCAGTTTAACATATTTAAAGCTAAGTAACTATATTCATTTATCAGTCCCAAATTGAAAGATTAAAAAAAAACAGAATTTCTTTTATATTTGTAGAATCGTGAAGAAGAACCTCATATTATGCCTTTTGCTATTTTTCTACACCGCTGTGTTGGCACACAACGCGGTTCCGCACGGGCATTTTGATGAGATTTTCAGTTCAGGGCACGATAGTGATTCACATGACCACGATGAGGACAGCAATCATGATCATCACTTCCTCTTTTCGCACAGTATCTCCTTACATGTCACAATAGAAAAGCAGCTTTCTTCTCCCTCCTGTCAATCAAAAGCTGTTTCAAAATACTTTCCCAACATTGTTTCTTTTTGTCTTACCCCAGACAAACATCAATTCTCTCCCCCCGACTCTTTTTGGACACAGGTTTACTGTACAACGCATTCACCAACAACAATTTGCAGCAATACTGCATTCACCCGGGGACCTCCGCTTTCCTAGTGCTTCTTCCCTTGCTAACGGGAAAATAACAGAAGCCTGCATTTTGATTACTACTGTTATTACGAGAATTCTCAAGTTCTTGTAATTCTCATTGTTAGCATCAAAATACTGCATAATTTATCCAAATCACAGTGAAATACATCTCTCATTTACAGAGAGGTGAATCATCAATTAGTTTACTTGAATGATACCATGAAATACAAAAATCTACTACTGCTTTGTTTACTTTTTTTGCTTTCTGCTTTAGGGAATAATCTCTTTGCCCATGGGGTTGACGGAGATACAAAAAAATTTCTACTTGGAAATGACGGGGTGGCATTTATACCATTCCTTTACATAGGGGCTAAACACATGATTACCGGATATGACCACCTGCTGTTTTTGGTTGGAGTCATCTTTTTCCTGTACCGGCCCAAAGAAGTATTGATTTATGTGAGCTTCTTTACATTAGGCCACAGCACTACCCTGCTGTTGGGGGTTTGGTGGAATATTGGACTGAACGCCTACCTGATTGACGCAATAATAGCCTTGTCTGTTGTCTATAAGGGATTTGACAATCTGGGAGGATTTAAACAGATTTTCGGTTATCAACCCAATACAAAAGCTGCGGTCCTGATTTTTGGATTTTTCCATGGCTTTGGCCTGGCCACCAAATTGCAGGAATTTAATTTTGGCAGGGAGGGCCTATTTTCCAATTTGATAGGCTTTAACATCGGAGTTGAAATAGGGCAGTTCATCGCCCTGGCCATTGTTCTCATAGCTTTCAGCTTTTGGCGTCACAGCAACAGCTTCATGCGATTTTCAACCCTGACAAATACCCTTCTTATTACAGCAGGATTTGTAATAATGGGTTATCAGCTAACAGGTTACTTCACTTCTTAAAAACACTTGACATGTCAAAAATTAATCAACCAATATTGGAAACAAAAAAAATCGTCCTGGCGACAATAACTGCCATCATTCTCGGAAGTATTATCGTTGTTGGGGCAGTATTACCCGCTGAATATGGGATTGATCCGACGGGAATAGGCAAAATAACAGGATTCGGAAAACTCTACCAACCAGCTGAAAAGAATACACTGACAATCTTGCCTGGCACAGGGGCGCAATCAGCCATTAAAGTGCTTAAACTTGAAGGAGGAGGCTCTGAACCTGAAGTTGTGCGACCCGAAGAAGCAAATTCTCCAGCTCCGGCAATACAATATGAAGAAAGATCGGATTCAGTTCAGGTTAGTCTCAAGGCCGGAAAGGGATTGGAGTATAAAGTGAGAATTCTGAAATATGGAAGGCTAAAATACGAATGGAAAACGAGTGACGGTATCGTTTATGCTGATTTTCACGGCGATGTAAAACAAGCTAATCCGCCCAAAGATATTTATTATGAAAGCTATGCCATCGCCTATTCCAACAACATGATCGGAAACTTGTTGACACCCTATGAGGGAAGACATGGCTGGTATTTTAAGAATATGACCGGAAATGATATGACAATAAGCATCAGGCTAAAAGGTCAGTACGAGTTGGAGGCTAATAATAAACATTAATCTTTTCATATTAACTGGCCAATTGAAGAATTCGATTGGCCAGTTAAAAGTATTTTTCATAGGTAATCACTTTCATTTTTAATGAGCATATTATCTTATAAATCATTTATTTATGAAGCATCATTTTTTTTACGCGTTAGCTTTACTGTTTATGGTGGCCTGTCAGACCAAACAGAACAATTCAGGCAATTCTAAAGAAGGGACAGAAAATACTGAACTACCTTCACTGGCACATACAATCTACTCTGAAAAAACCGAACTATTCGCCGAGTTTAGAACTCCCGTTGTTAGTGATACCTTAAAATTGGGAGGACATTTTACCCAATTGGGAGAATATTTCACTGCCTTGACCGAAGGAACAGTCACCCTTACTTTGACTGTGGGGGAGACAACGGTTTCAAATACCGCAACCGTTTCATCCTCACCGGGTATCTATAGATTCGCTGTTGTACCAACCAAATCTGGTATTGGCAAAATGGTTTTTGATATAAAAAACCAAATTTATACGGATCAGATTGTAATTGAAAATGTGATGGTTTATCCTGATATCAAAGCAGCAATGAATTATCAAATTGAGGAACAGAAAGGAAATTCAATATCTTATTTGAAAGAACAAGCATGGAAAGTAGAGTTTGCCAATATGGCTGTGGTTCCACAATCATTTAACGAAATTATTAAAACAACGGGAGAAATATTACCTGCACAAGGCGACGAAATGGTGGTTACAGCCAATGCCAATGGAATCATAACTTTTGCCGGAAACAGAGCAGTAGTCGGGACATCGGTTCGAACTGGTGAAACGCTTTTTGCAGTTTCAGGCAAAAACCTAACCGATGGTAATACTGAAACCAGATATACCCAAGCAAAGGTTGCCTACGAAAAAGCCAAAGCCGATTATGACCGAGCACAGGAATTGGTAAAGGACAATATCGTTTCGCAAAAGGATTTTCTGGAAACAAAAGCCAGGTACGAAACTGAACAGGCCAATTACGACAATCTTTCCAAAAACTACCAGTCAGGTGGACAAAAAGTAGTATCACCCATTTCGGGATTTGTGAAAAATGTTATGGTATCCGAAGGACAATATGTTTCAGTCGGACAACCAGTTGCCAGTGTTTCTCAAAACAGAAGTTTAGTTTTGAAGGCTGAAGTTTCGCAGAAGTATTTTTCAAAGCTGCCGCTTATTGTTTCTGCAAACTTTAAAACAGCTTACGACAATAAGACTTATAGCATTGAATCCCTGAACGGACGATTGCTTTCGTATGGGAAAAGCAATGATTCAGGTACACTGTTCATTCCTGTCACATTTAGTTTTGACAACAAAGGAGAAGTAGTACCTGGTTCACTGGTAGATGTTTACCTTAAATTGCAGCCCTTTGATGGTGCAATCGTTATTCCGGTTTCAGCACTAATTGAAGAGCAAGGGGTGTTTTTCGCATACGTGCAAACTGCTGGTGAAAGTGTCGTAAAACGCGAGCTTAAACTGGGTGGCACCGATGGTATTCAGGTACAGGTATTGACCGGATTGAAGGAGGGCGAACGCGTCGTGACCAAAGGGGCTTACCAGATCAAACTTGCTACTGCATCAGGTGCTATACCTGCTCATGGCCATGCTCATTAATCAGTTAAAACAGATTGTATGCTAAATAATATAATTACCTTTTCTCTAAAGAACAGGCTGTTGGTGTTGCTTTGCGCTGCATTGCTTACCCTGGGCGGGGCATATATTGCTTCTGATATGGAAGTGGACGTGTTTCCCGACCTGACCGCACCAACAGTAGTTGTAATGACTGAAGCCCACGGAATGGCTCCCGAAGAAGTTGAAAGACTTGTTTCATTTCCCATTGAAACGGCAGTAAATGGAGCAACCAATGTTCGCAGGGTTCGTTCTTCGTCTTCCGCCGGATTCTCTATCATTTGGGTTGAATTCGATTGGGGAACAGACATTTTCAAGGCAAGACAAATTGTAAGTGAGAAACTCATTACCATTGGGGAAGGGTTGCCGGTTGGGGTAGGCTCTCCAACACTTGCCCCGCAATCTTCCATCATGGGAGAAATCCTGCTTATTGGACTTACATCTGATTCAACAAGTCAGATGGATTTGCGAACAATAGCAGAATGGACCATCCGGCCGGCTTTGCTGGCTACAGGAGGGGTATCGCAGGTGACAACTATCGGGGGCGATTTTAAGCAGTACCAGATATTGGTCAACCCGGCCAAAATGAACTATTACAAGGTATCACTTGCTGAACTGATGGAAACCTGCAATGGCATGAACAACAATGCAACAGGTGGGGTGATGTACGAATACAACAACGAGTACATTATCCGGGGAATGGCCCGTACCAGCAACATTACGGAAATGGGTAAATCAGTAGTAAACGTTGTTAACGATTATCCGGTAAAACTTGAAGATGTTGCTGAAATCACCATTGGATCAGCCCCTAAATTGGGATATGGTTCGTTAAACGGAAAACCAGCAGTAATTCTTACGGTGCTTAAACAGCCAAATACCAATACATTGGTATTAACCCAAAAAATTGATGAAAACATTGCTAACCTCAAAAAGAGTTTGCCTTCCTACATCAATATTAATACCCATATTTTCCGGCAGGCCGATTTTATAGAATCTTCCATCAATAACGTTCAGAAGGCACTCATCGAAGGGTCATTCTTTGTAATCATTGTGCTGTTCGTATTCCTGATGAATTTCCGAACCACTATAATATCATTGTTAGCGATTCCTATTTCATTACTTATCAGCATTATAGTGCTAAAATTATTTGGTTACAATATTAACACCATGAGCCTTGGAGGTATGGCTATTGCCATTGGTGTGCTGGTGGATGATGCAATAATTGTTGTAGACAATGCCTACAAGCGGATAAAATTAAATTCTAACCTTGAACAACATGCGCAACTTGGTAATTCGGAGGTGATCTTCAAAGCCACCAAAGAGATCATGGGTTCTATACTCAATGCCACAATGATAATTATCGTGGCCTTTATCCCTCTGTTTTTCCTATCCGGAATGGAAGGCCGTATGCTTCAACCTTTGGGTATCGCGTTTATCGTTTCGTTGTTTGCATCGCTTATTGTGGCTGTATCATTAACGCCTGTTTTATCATCCTATCTGTTAACCAGTCCCAAAATGCTTTCCCGCAATGAAAATGGCAGCCCTGTTGTTAAATGGCTTGGAGAGAAATACGAAGACCTGTTGCGCCGGGCCATGAATGCAAAAAAGTTGATTCTTTGGAGTGCAGGGCTAATGGTTGTCGTTGCCGGATTTATCTTTTTCACGATGGGTCGTAGCTTCTTACCTGAATTTAATGAAGGTTCACTTAATATAGGCACAGTCAGTTTACCTGGGATTTCATTGGATGAAGCCAATAAAATAGGTGCAATTGTTGACAAAACGTTGCTTTCGGTTCCCGAAATGAAAACTGTCACGCGTCGGCAGGGCCGGGCTGAACTTGATGAACATGCTTTGGGCGTTAATGGTGCTGAGATCGAGGCTACATTTACTCTTGACAAGCGGCCACGAGAGGAATTTATGCTCGATGTTCGAAAAAAAATGGCGGGTATTTCCGGCGTTAACATTACTGTCGGTCAGCCTTTGGGACACCGTATAGACCATATGCTTTCGGGTACCCGTGCCAATATTGCCATCAAGCTTTTTGGCGCCGATCTTGGTAAACTTTTCAGTATTGCCAACCAGATTAAATCCAACGTGGAAGGAGTGAAAGGCCTGGTTGACATCAGCGTGGAACAACAAATTGATATCCCTCAGGTACAGATCAAACCTAAACGTGATATGTTAGCTAAATATGGTATTACTGTAAACCAATTTACCGAATTTGTTGATGTGGCTTTTGCCGGTGAAAAGGTATCGGAAGTTTTCGAGGGAAACCGCAGTTTCGACCTCATGGTGCGCTATGACGATGCTAACCGAGGTTCTATGGAAAACATTCGTAATGCGCTGATTGACACAAAGGAAGGCAAGAAGGTGCCCTTGTATTATGTGGCCGATGTGGTTTCAGCAAGCGGACCAAATACAATTAACCGGGAAAATGTACAGCGTAAAATCGTGGTTTCAGCCAATGTCGCGGGACGAGATTTGAAAAGCGTGGTCGATGATGTCAAGAGTAAAATAAATCAGAATGTACAACTTCCTGAAGGGTACAGGGTCGAATATGGCGGACAGTTTGAAAGTGCTGAAAAGGCTTCGCAAATGTTGCTGATCACCTCATTGATAGCGATTCTGATCATCTTTCTGTTGCTTTTCCAGGAATTTAAGGACACAAAACTGGCTGCCATTATCCTATTAAATCTGCCTTTGGCATTGATTGGTGGTGTATTCAGTTTGTGGTTTACCTCCGGGATTGTCAGTATTCCGGCGATAATCGGTTTTATTACCCTATTTGGTATCGCCACCCGAAACGGAATTTTGTTGATTTCGAACTACCAGACCCTGGAACAGGAAGGCCATGGTCTTTTGGATACGATTATTACAGGATCACGGGAGCGGTTAAGCCCTATTTTGATGACAGCCTTAACCGCAGCTTTGGCGCTGATTCCGCTGGCCTTGTCAGGAAATGTGGCCGGAAACGAAATTCAGAGTCCAATGGCAAAGGTTATTTTAGGAGGGCTATTAACTTCTACCCTGCTGAATATATTTATTGTACCAATTGTGTACTATTTGGTTAGCCGAAAAAAACACCAACTTAAAACCGAAAAGGCATGATACGCATTTCATTCATTATACTTTTTTTAATTCTGGCACAACTTGCCAATGGACAGGCTTCGTTAAAAGCTGTTTTGGATAGCATTGTTGTCAACAACCTGCAAATTAAAGCCTCCTCTGAAAACAGAGATGCGGAGGTTGTTTTGGCAAAAACCGGAATATCACCCGATGATCCGACAATAGACTATGGCTATTTCCCAGGAAGTAACCAGGAGATTGGGACAAAAACGACGTTGAATGTGATGCAGTCATTTTATTTTCCCACGGTGTATTCAAGGAAGAAAACGGGAGCTAGTCTGTCCGCTGAAAAATCAGGAGAGATCCATCTGCTTAAATCTCGTCAGATTCTGAATCAGGCCGCTACAAACTACATTGAACTGGTTTACCTGACCAAATACACGGATGAATTAAAGAAAAGGACTTCAGCCGCTGAAAACGCAAAATCCATTGCCGAGAAGAGAATCAAATCCGGTGATGCCAATCAGCTGGAGCTAAATAAAGCACGAATAGAAGCTTTGCATTGGTCCAACGAATTAAGGACCAATACCACAAGACGGGATGAAAAATGGCAGCTACTTGTGGCAATGAACGGAGGAAAACCAATAACAATTGCAAAACCGGAATATCCATTGTGGCTATTGCTTCCAGTTGATACCATCTATTTAATTGCAAGTCAGAAAGATCCTCTATTAAAAGCTTTGGGATATGATCAAAAGATTACAGCCAACAATGTAAAATTGCAGAACTCCCTCTGGATACCTCAATTCAAAGCCGGTTACGGGCAGGAAACTATTACCCAGGGTACCTATCGTGGATTCCAGGCAGGTATTAGCATTCCCATCTGGCAGAATAAAAACGGAGTAAAATACGCCAGACTGCAACAGCAATCCACTAAAAGCAATTTGGCAGCCTACCTCCAACAATTAAGAACTGCCATTGAATCTAGGTACCAGGTCGTTTCATCTTTGAAAACAAGTGTGGACGAATACAGAAAAGTAATAGAATCCATGAACAGTCTGGAATTACTGGAGAAGTCTCTTCAACTGGGAAATATTTCGATATTGGAGTATTACCGGGAACTTTCAGCATGGTATGAAACTTATGACAGGTACTCATCCTCAGAACGGGATTATTATTCAGAAATGGTTTTTCTGATGCAGTTTAATTTGTAATATATTACAGTCGGGTTTGTTAAAATAGATCTTAACATGATTGGTAAGGACAAACCCGACTATTTTTTTTGGGAGAAATGATGTGATTGGCAGAGACAACAGGTATACTTTCTGATTATGTACCAGAGTCTTTTTAGAGTTGGAAATCAAAACTGATCTTCTGCTGTGGTAAAATAAATGAACAAATTAATTTTGGAAATACAATTACTATTAACACTACTATTAAATGAAATCAAAAGAATTGAATGAAATTAAGAAGCCAAGGATATTATCTTTGGATCAGTTTAGGGGTTTCGCCATATTTGGAATGATCCTGGTCAATTATTTAGGACGTTTTGATGTGATTCATGAAACTTTTAAGCATCCCCGGTTTGGAATGACCTTTGCAAATGCAATAGCACCTTTCTTTCTTTTTGCGGTGGGTATGGGATTCAGAATCTCCCTGATGAGACAAATTCAACAAATTGGTCTGAAAAAAAGCTATCTGATTGCTGCAAAAAGGTATCTGATACTGATACCCATTGGAATTGTTCTATACGGACCGGATCCGGTTTGTGATATGTGGGATGCTTTGGTGGACATTGGATTTGCAGGATTGCTGGCCTTGCCATTTATTTTGACCAGTCGCTGGATCCGAATTAGCATGGCTTTTATTTTCCTGATCATTTATCAGCTTATCTTTGCCTATACAGGTTATGGAGAGTGGACCATGCAACACAGTATCGACGGGGGTCCACTCGGACCGGTCAGCTGGGCGTCAATTCTATTTTTCGGAACTGTGTTGATGGACGATTTGTTCAATACTTCTCCTACGATTTTTATTAAACGCTCGCTTATAATGGGCTCAATACTTTCACTCCTGGGATTGGGATTGTCTTATTTGCAACCTGAGTCATTGTGGCAATTCTCACAACGGAGTATGACAATGGCATATCCAATACTAGCATCCGGATTGAGTTTTATCGTATTTGTATTCTTTTACTGGTTAAATGATCTTCGGAAAATAGAAATCCCTCATTTAACGATGTTTGGGATGAATCCCCTTATTCTTTATATTGTTCAGGCCATTCTAATGACCTATTATGGTGGTTTTCTTGCCAGGAATGCAGAATTATGGCAGGCTTTAAGCGGTTTTGTGGTCATATATCTACTGTGTTACCTTGTTGCCAGGTACATGACAAAAAACAAGATTATTGTAAAAATCTGATTAAAACGGGAGCATCAAACATCATTGATTATTAAGTTGAAAGTAAAGTAAAATCACATAGACAACAAGACTAAATATTTTCAGTTCGTGAATGAAGACTTTGCCGCTGAATGGGAAATAAGATATTGTTTTAGATAAATCTGCATTAAGTACAGCAAATGCTTAAATGTCGTATTTCATTTTTCAATTTACCCCTAAATCCCTAAAGGGGACTTCTTGCATCTATCATAATTTCAGATAATTGCAACAAAAAAGCGCCTTTAGGGGTTTAGGGTGTATATACACGGGATTAATCAGTTCTTGTTACTTAAATAATCAAACGACTAGCTATCAACGGGTAAACATGAAGAGATTTGCAATTTCAACGTGCTTACTTTCAGGTTTTCTATTTGGTGTAGCCACACCTTTTTGTAAGTTGCTGCTGACCGATTTAAATCCATTTCAATTAGCCGGGTTCTTCTCTTTTAAAAATGCCCGTATCTTTTTAGTGTCTATCTTCACCTGTCTGCAAATGTCGCAGGTTTTGAATGAAATTTTAGTGCAGATTTTGTAAATTACAACACATTTTGGAGAAAATCGTCCTTTAATTGGCCAGGTTGGCCAAACCAGATTACCATGAAAAGAAAATCACTGATCAGCGCATGGATTGTCCCGACAATTCTGCTTTTTTCGCAAGTCTCTACCGGACAGCCGGTTAAAAGAGAAATTGATTCTTACAGGCTTAAATACAACAATCCGGAGATGAAAGTTGACCTGGGGGTTGGATTGTGGTCCAGTCCGTTACCCCTCGATTTTGACAACGACGGCGACCTTGACCTTGTCATATCCTGCACTGATGTTCCATACAACGGCACCTATTTCTTTGAAAATGCAAGCGGTGAGATGTCTGCAGGGACAGTATTCCGCAAACCTGTCAAAATCAGCCAGGGAATTACCAATGTCACAACTTCCTACCCGGAGGGAAAGGTAAGAATTCTCGGATCAGGCCTTGAATACACCGAATTCGGGAGATACCTGTTTGGAAGGCCTGTAGGCCTCACCAATGCAGGAGAAATCCTCTCCCAACATCCCAGGAAACGCTTTAACCACTGGAAATATGTAGATTATGAGAAGGATGGCGACCTGGATCTTATCGTCGGAATCGACGACTGGGAAGAATACGGATGGGACAATGCCTTCGACAAGGAGGGAAACTGGACCAGGGGGAACCTGCATGGGTATTTATACCTGGTTGAAAATGACAACGGTCGCTATGTCTCCCGCGGTAAGCTGACAGCAGGCAACAAGCCTGTTGATGTCTACGGAAACACAACCCCAAACATGGAGGATTTCGACGGAGACGGTGACCTGGATATCATTTGCGGCGAATTTGTGGATCGATTCACATGGTTCGAAAATACAGGAAACAGGAAACAACCGGTTTTTGCTGCCGGAAAATTTCTGGAGAATGAAATGGGTCAGATCAAAATGGACCTTGAGATGATGATGCCGGTGGCCATAGACTGGAATGGCGACAAATTTATCGATCTGATCGTCGGTGATGAGGATGGAAGGATTGCCTTCATCGAAAACAGTGGCACCGTAAAAAACAGGATGCCGGTTTTCAAATCTCCTGTCTATTTCAGGCAAGAAGCAGACCTGGTGAAGTTTGGAGCATTGGTCACACCTTTTAGCGTGGATTGGGATGATGATGGCGATGAAGATCTTATTTGCGGAAACTCGGCAGGATATGTCGGTTTCATCGAAAACCTGGATGGAGGAAATCCCCCGAAATGGAAGGAACCTGAACTGTTAAAAGCCGACGGGGATGTTATCCGCGTCATGGCCGGAATCAACGGCTCAATCCAGGGACCTTGCGAACGGAAATGGGGATACACCACACTTTCGGTGGCCGATTGGGATGGCGATGGTTTGAGGGATATCCTCCTCAATTCCATCTGGGGGAAGGTTGAATGGTACAAAAATGCGGGTAAAAAAGGGGCTCCTGTTTTGACCAGGATGGGTGCTGTGATAGTTGACTGGGAAGGAAACCTGGTCCCAAAACCCAAATGGAACTGGTGGAATCCCGGGAAGGATGAACTTGTCACAGAGTGGAGAACAACTCCATATGCGATTGACTGGAACAAAGACGGGATGATGGACCTTGTGATGCTTGACCATGAAGGTTACCTCTCATTTTTTGAACGTTTTTCGAAAGACGGAAAACTCTTCCTCTCTCCAGGGAAACGCATTTTCAAAGATGCGGACCTGGATAATGGAACCGGGTTATTACGATTGAACATCAAAGAAGCAGGCGGAAGCGGCCGGCGTAAGTTTTGCATCACCGACTGGGACAATGACGGTGATCCGGACATTTTGCTCGACAGCAAAAATGTTCTCTTCCTGGAAAATACAGGTACCAGGGACGGCAACGTTGTTTTTAAACGACGCGGCGACTTGCTGGACATCAAACTGGCAGGGCATGATACAAGTCCGACGACTGTCGACTGGAACAAAGACGGGAAACCCGACTTGCTGATTGGCGCGGAAGATGGCCATTTCTATTACCTGGAAAACAAATGACCCAGGGTTGGGATTGGGCGATCAAAAACTGTCCGGAATTGGCCTAACTGACTAACCGTTCTTTTTCTGAAATTTTCATCAGCGTTCTGCCTCTCCGCCGGAGGGTTTGGCGAGGTCAGAAATAACAAGCAATTGCGGAATACCGGACCCCTCCAAATTTCCCCAAAGGGTTGACTTCAGATTCGTGCTGAAATTATCATCAACGATCTGATCCCTTCCTTCTGAGGGGACGGGGCAGGTTATAGAAGTAAAATTGTAACATATTATTAATCAGATAATACAATTTGATTCACAACCAATTATAATACAACAAATGAGAATAATTTTCAGTGCATTTATCCTGCTTTTTATACTCCAGGTCTTACCTGTCCGGGCACAAAGCACCCACGAAAAGGACAGTATACAGCTGTCAAAACTCAACGCAAAGCTGAACGACTGGCCCAACCTGTCCCGATACAGGGAAGAAAACAACAAATTGGGTTTGCCTGCTCCAAATGAAAAAAGGGTGGTCTTCATGGGCAATTCCATCACCCAGGGATGGGCTAAATTCTGGGATATCTATTTTTCAGGGAAACCCTATATCAACCGGGGCATAGGTGGACAAACAACTCCCCAGATGCTGGTCCGCTTCAGGGCTGATGTCATCAGTCTCAAACCGTCAGTGGTGGTGCTGTTGTGCGGAACCAATGACATCGCCGGCAACACCGGTCCCTCGACCCTTGAAATGATTGAGGACAATATTGCCTCCATGGCGGAACTTGCCATGGCAAATGGAATAAAGGTGGTGCTCTGCTCGGTGATACCTGCTTATGATTATCCCTGGAAACCCGGATTATCACCGGCGGAAAAAATTCCAGCCCTCAACAGATGGATTAAAGAGTATGCACAAAAGATGGGTTTCATCTATCTCGACTATTTCTCGCACATGGCAGATGAAAGAAACGGGCTGATGGCTGATTACACCCAGGATGGCGTGCATCCGAACAAGGCTGGTTACGACCTGATGACCCCCCTTGCTGAAAAGGCCATCGCACTGGCACTGAAAACCAGGAAATAAATATCTCCCTCCCGGGCAAACCTCCGGAGGGAGCCTCCTTTTCATTCCCTTTTATTATTTTGGCACTACACCTTCCGCGGAAGAGATATGCTTGGCAGGAAAGGACCTGTCGGGAAAAGGATTTCCCCGGTACAGGAAACAGTTCAAATAGCGGTAATTCCCAGGCCCTTCATCCAGTCGAACAGCGGCTGCATCCATTGGTCGGTCGGCAGCTTCAACACAAAACCATGATTACCTGAAGGATACAGGTGCATTTCAGCCGGTACTTTGTTCCGGATCAGCTCCTGGTAAAATCGGATGCTGTTCTCTACCGAGACCACCTTGTCATCCCCGGTGTGGGTCAGCCAGGTAGGTGGGGTGCGGGCACTGACCTGCAATTCATTGGAGAAGAACCTGATTTTCTCCGCATCCGGGTTGCTGCCCAAAAGATTCTGCCTGGATCCCTTGTGTGACAGCTCATCCGTCATGCTTATCACGGGATAGACCAGAATCACAAAGGAAGGCCTAAGGTCTGTCCCCTCGCCTCCGGGGATTTCGGATTTCTCAAAATGCGTTCCGGCAGTTGATGCCAGGTGACCACCGGCAGAAAATCCCATGATCCCGATTTTACCGGGATCGAGGTTCCAGTCAACAGCGTGTTCCCGTACCACTTTTATGGCCTGCTGTGCATCCTGCAACGGACCAACGGACGGATCCGTCATGATTGAATCGCTTGGCAGCCGGTACTTCAGTACAATACCTGCAATGCCTCTTTTTAAAAATGCCTCAGCAATTACTGTACCTTCATTCCTGTACATTTCTGCTCCATATCCACCACCCGGACATATTATCACGGCAGCCCCGCTGTTTATCTTCCGGTCGGGAAGATAAACAGTCAAGGTGGGTACCGAAATACTCCGGTAACCGTAAAAACGGCCGTGGTCCTCAAGCTTAATTTCCTTCATCGGGTAGGGTTTACTGTTCGGAATCTCACCAGGATAAAGGCTAAGCAGTTGCTGGGCGAACAATGTCGCGGAAAATGAAAAAAGTAGCAGGAAAACCAGGAAGAATTTCATGAATATGGCGTTTTTGTGATTCCTATTCTAAACTTTAGTCCAAGTTGAAAATATTTCATAAATACCTGGAATATATTATATTAAGTAATGAGAACAAATCCATAGACTACCACCAGGGGAGATTTAGAGGGGTCAAATTCGTGAAATAGGAGACATTAATCAATTCCCTTTACCTTGCACAATTTCAGCAAAGATTTTTCATACTGAGATTCAATGTTTGTTTCCGGCTCTACCGGCTTTATGGCCGATGGTGGCATAAAAGAGGATATAGCAATAAATCGGGATGACGATCCAGTAGGCAATCAGCGGACTGCTCATATCCGCTAGGCGGCCATAGAGCAATGGTACAATGGCTGCACCTGAAATCGCCATCACCATCATCGATGAGCCGGTTTTGGTGAACTTCCCAAGTTTGGTGATTGCCAGCGGCCAGATCGACGGCCACATCAGAGAATTGGCCAGTCCCAGGAATGCAATGAACATCACAGAAACAAAACCCGTGGTCATGATGGCCAGGAGTGCAAAAACAAGTCCCATGACGGCAGAGATCACCAATACGTTTTTTTGTTGCAGGTACTTTGGAATTAAGATGATTCCAATGATATACCCGACGAGCATGGCAAAGATGGTGAAAGAGGAGAAAAATTTTGCAGTGGCAATCGGAATATTGAGATAAACGCCGTAGCTGATGATTGTGTTCCCCGCAATTACTTCCACGCCGGTATACAGGAAGATAGCCAGGACACCTAACAGAAGGTGCGGAAACTGGAAAATATGGGTTTTCTCCGGGCCTTCGGTTGGCTCCACGGCATTCTCTTCCTCGTGGTCAATATCCGGCAGGTTGGAATAGTACAGGAAAACAGCCAACAAAAGAAGTGCAACCATGATAATAAGGTAGGGTACAATCACCCTGGAAGCCAGCATATTCAACTCCTGGTTTTTCAGTTCAACCGCCATGCCCTTGATCTTTTCGACAATCTCATCGGCACCGTTGAGGGTGATAAAACCGAGTATGGCCGGAGCCAGCACCCCTGCCACCCCATTGCATATGCCCATGATACTGATCCTTTTGGCGGCACTTTCTATCGGGCCAAGAATGGTGACGTAGGGATTGGAAGCAGTTTGCAGCAATGCCATCCCGGCCCCCTGGATAAAAAGCCCTGTTAAAAAGAGCCCATAGGTCCTGGTTAACGCCGCAGGCACAAACAACAGCGAACCTATTGCCATCGTAACCAGTCCAATCACCATTCCCTTTTTGTACCCGGTATGGGTCAGCAGCCAACCGGATGGAACAGACATGAATAGGTAGGCGATGTAAAAGGCAAATGCCACAAGGTAGGACTGGAAATTGGACAGTTCACAGGCAATCTGCAGGTATGGAACGAGGACGGCACTCAGCCAGGTCACGAATCCGAAAACAAAAAAGAGAATGCCGATAATAACAATCGGGCTGAAACTGATCTTCCTGACCGGTTTTAAATTGCTCATGGTAGTAGTTAATTTGGAGGGTGCAAATTAAGAAAATTACCCATTCCGTCAATGTAGTAATCATCGGCGTGCCGGCTGAAGGATCTCTTCCTTAGTTATTAGCTATTTAGTCCAGATCCTATCGAATGTCGCAACGGTAAAATATCAGTGCATTACCGGTTGAGCGGCTGCCACAACTGGACACCCTGCCCTTCGATGAAAGTATTCAGACTGCCCTTCGAAATGACAACCTGCGTTCCCGAATAAAAATCAACAAACTTTTTACCATTCTGCTCCTCCAGTCCATTGATGGCAAATGGCAATGGATTTTGATTCTTGTTTTCATTGACGACAATCAGGCAGAGATCCTTACCCACCTGCTTTGCAAGAACCCTTACCGGGCGATCCAAAGAATTAAAGGCTTCCCCCACTTTGACAGTTGTTTTGGTGACGGCATCCCGGGCACTGATTACAGCCTGTAACTTGTTCAGTTCATGGCCGATTGCCAGGATGTCGCTCCACATCTGTGCATCCCTGGGGACCAGGTAGGTTCCCCAGTAGTTTATACCCCTGGCACCGTTAACGATGGCATCGTAGGCCATGAAACGCGTTTCTTTCATTGTTGGCCGACGCAGTTCCTCCCTTTTCTCTGCTGAAACCTGGTTGCCGAAAAGATCGCCCCAGCCAAATCCCTGCAGCACCATCCATACCGGTTTACCGGGCGCTGCCTCCATCATCCTTTTGGTATAGGCACCTACACTTGATAGCGACATGTCTGCGAGGTCTGAGTGCTCGATCCTGTACTCAGGAACAGGGTAGATATCACATCCAATGATGTCAGCCGCCCGGTTGTACATGGCCAGCTGGTGAATCTGATTCCTCGGAGCATGGTTCATGAAAATAGGATGAGCAGGGTCGAGGCTCTTCACGAAATCGTATCCCTCCTTCAAACCGCGGGCCACCGTTTCGATTTTGAGCGGGGTGGCACTGATGTCTTCCATAGAGACGGCATCAGCCCGTCCCAGTTCCTTCCAAAGCCTGTCGGCCGACTGCTGTCCTTCTGCGAAAGCTCCTCTGTTGTAGAGTTCTGTAATGCTTTTTACCTTGATTCGGAGCAATTTAGCAGCGGAAGAATCCTTTAAGGAGGATATCTCCTTCTCCAGCAGTTTAATCTCAGCTTTTGACCTGTAGTCCCATGCTTTGGTAGAGATATTCCAGAGAGCCTCATCGGGCACTTCCCAAACCAGCAAAGCAGGGTGAGATCCATAATTAAGAACCATCCTGGCAAGTCCCTTCTTTACTTTTTGCGTGTTCTGGCTCAAATCAAAATTCCCAGTAATCCAGGCGCCTATTCCATGAGCCGAAAGCCTGTCCAGGTTCTTTACCGTTGTAACTGAATCCTTTGCCTGCACTGCGATGATGTTGAATCCTGACTCCGCGACCTGCTTAAGCACCTTGTCATCCTGAGGATATTCATACAACCCGAGGATAAATGTCCGTTTTCCGTTGATGACTGCCATTCCGTCCTCCGCAATTTTCATGGATTGCGCCCGCGCAGAAGTAACTGAAAAACAAGCACTTACGAATAGCGCTACTATACTGTATTTCAAGTAATTACACCTCCTACTCCCCAAAATATGATCTTTCATACCAATTGATTTAAAATCAAGAAATTTCCAATTTAAAAATATCTCAAAAAATCTTTTCACTTCTCTCCCATCTTCTGAACAGCCTCCCTAAGAATTGAACGGCATTCGAAAAGGGAAGGAATCTGCACCATGGTAATGGTTACGAGGTTAAAATCCGGAAAAATGGTCATGTCCGTATTAAAGGCGCCGCTATGGCCATAGATACCGTTTTTATACAGGTTCCAACCTACGCCGAAAGGTGACACGGACCGCTTGACCAGCATGCTGTCCAGGCTGCTTTTCGACAGGTACCTGGTGCCGTCCAGTTCTCCGCCGTTGAGACACATACGGCAAAGCCTGGACAGATCCTCTGCCGTAGAGAACAGTCCGCCAAAAGGCTGTGCGACCCTGTTTTTATCTGAAAGAGGTTGGGTGAATCCAGGCTTAATGGGTTTTAGTTGTAAGGCATCCTTTTCCTTCGTATAGGAGGTTACCATCCTGGTGAGTTGCTCCTCAGTCGGTATGAATGTGGTATTTTTCATCCCCAACGGATCGAAGATGCGCTTCTGGAGAAAATCGCCGTACTTCATCCCGCTCAGGATTTCAATCATACGCCCGATGGTGTTGATACCCATCGAACTGTAGATTGCCTTTTCACCCGGATCGTTTACCAGGTGTGTATAGGCATAGCCTGGCATAATATCTTCCAGGAGCACCCTGTCATAAGGGCCCTTCTCCACAGGTGGTTCAGCAGGCAGGCCACTGGTATGATTCAGCAGCATTCGGAAAGTGACGGGCCGTTTAGGGGGTCTCAGGACTGATACTTTTTCATCAATCACCACTTCCACTTTTTGTTTCCTGAATTCTTTGATGTAGTTGTAGAGGGTATCATCCAGGGATATCTTCTTTTCCTCCAAAAGCATCATAAATGCCAATGCAGTGATTGGTTTAGTCTGGGATGCGACCCAGAAGATACCATCCTTTTTCATTGGCACTTTGTTGGCAAGGTCTGAATATCCTGCAGCTTCAAAACGGATGATCCCTTCCTTACCGGCAACCAGGGTAACTACTCCTGCTATCTCTCCCTTATCGATCAATGGCTGAAAAAGGGACAATGGCCTGATTTTTTGAAAATCAACCTGACCATTCACATCGAAAACAATCAGCACTAAAAGCAGTGCAATCAGATTCTTAATCATTGGCAGTTAGTTAAAGTTGGCAGTTGACCGAACCTCAAAAACCATGGTCCGGATTCGGGACAGGCGAATATAACAATTAGAATTGTGAATTGCGAAAGGTCGGATCAGGATTTTCAGCAGGCGATAGCTTAGGGGTCCCGGCATCGATAGGTAATGGAGGTTCATGCCCTTTCGCATTCCAAAGTTCAGATGCTGATATCAATATACCATTCAAAGGCTTTGGTCTGCCGGTACCGGGAAAATAAAAACCGCAGATCAGGGGATTCCCTGCTTCTGCGGTTTTTATATCGACCAGTCAGTAAAAATGGTATTATATGCCTGAATCCTGATGGTCCCTGATTTTATCCAGCAACCTGTTTAACTCCCTGACCTCCTCTTCTGTAAGGCCTTTAAGCATGTTGTCTTCTCTGCTTTTGCATCCGGACATACGCTCGAGCAATGCCAATCCCTTTTCAATGATGGCCACTGACTTTTGCCTTCGGTCATCGGGATTTTCGTTCCGGCTCACCAGTCCGTTCTCAAATAGACGGTCTACGATTCGGCTCACATCAGAGTCCCTGTCCAGCATCCTTTCCTTGATAAATCCAATGGAGAGGGGTGCCTGGGAGCTAAACCCCCGGAGAATTCTCAAAACATTGTATTGCTGTTCAGTGATACCATGCTTTTTAAGTGTTTGATAGAATTCGTAACTCAACTGCCTCGTTGTGTAAGTGAGGTTGATCAAACCCTTGTGGTATTCATTCCGAAACCTGCCTTTCAGTTCATCCTCAATAGTCATACTCTTGTTTTTAGAGGTCTGGATCCTTTGTACCTTAATCAGTAAGAAAACCGAATCTGCCATTGTGGTAATCCTCAAAAGCCTGCATGATTTCCTGCCTGGTATTCATAACGAAAGGACCATGGGCAGCAATCGGCTCATTGAGGTTTAGCGCACTCATAACCAAAACGATTGCCCCATCCACTGTTTGGACATCAAACTGTTCTCCTTCATTTTGAAACAGCGCAAAATGATCTGTATTGACTTCTTCCTCGCCGTTGACGATGATCTTCCCCTCTATAACAAGCAAGGCTGTGTTATAATTGGCGGGAAAAGAGAATTCAGCTTTGGCGTTTTTGTTCAGCTTGACGTTCAACAGGTTTACAGGAGAAAATGTAGATGCACTACCCTTTAGTCCCATGTATTCTCCGGCAATTATCTCAACGGTCCCGTCGCCTGATTCAAGTTCAAACTTAGTGATTTTATCGTTGGTAAGGCTCTGGTATTTAGGTGCCGACATTTTGTATTTCGCAGGCAGGTTAACCCAAAGCTGCACCATCTGAAACTCTCCTCCTTGTATGCTGAACTCCTTTTCATGGTATTCCTTGTGGAGAATGCCTGAGGCGGCAGTCATCCACTGAACATCTCCTTCCCCGATGATCCCGCTTTGTCCGGTGCTGTCGTGGTGAGCCACCCTGCCCTTGTAAGCAATTGTTACAGTTTCGAAGCCGCGGTGCGGATGCACTCCCACACCTCTCTGGTGATCAGACGGTGGAAAATTGAATCTTGAACCGTAATCCAGCATAATGAAAGGATTCATCCGTTCCATATCGGCACGGTAACCTCCCGGGATAAAGTTATGCACCCTGAAACCATCACCTACATAATGTGGTTCGGGAGGCGACAGTACCAGCTCGATATTTTTTACTGACATTGAATTATAACCTGAAAAGTTCCGGGTTCCTTAACCACGCAACAAACCAGACCAGTACCAGCACGGCAGAGGGCATAACAATGCTCATTCCGGCAGTCATGTGGATAATAATCGCACCACCCATATAGGAACTTAAAAGCAGGGTGCCCGGTTTATTTGTTTTGGGAAGAAGGAAGAGTAAAGCGGAGGCTATTTCGCCAATGGCAATTATTATCCTCCAGTCGCCCAGTTTCATCTGCGCCATCTGGTCGGGATTCAAAAAGAGTTTCCCAGCGGCACTAAAGAGGAACAATCCTGTAAGTAAGCCCGCAATTACCCAGGCAACAATCTTTGTTTTTTTGGAAGCTGTTGTATTCATGGTTATTTGTTTTAATGTGATCTGATAATTATAATTAAACGATGGTTGTGATTTTCTCAAACAACCTGCGGGGCCTGCGGGGGTTAAGATCTTTGGTGGCATCAAAATAACCAAGACCAATGATCATAACTGCCGATTCACCCTCTTTTAAACCAAACTCTTTGTGAATGCCGTCAAAATCTATCCCGCTCATCGGATGTGAATCGACGCCAAATTCCTTGGCGGCAAGCATCAGCGACATGGCAAGTAATCCGGCATTGCTTTCTGCAAATTTTATTTTTCGTTCATCACTTGAGCCATAGAGGTAGGCAGCTGCCTTCTTCGCCCAGTCTACGGTCTCCACATTTCCCCCGACAGCCTGCAGCATCTCACCCCAAACAGGATTACTGTCGCCATAGCCTTCCTTATCTCCTACCACGATAAGTGTAACAGATGCCTCAGAGACCTTTGGCTGATTGTTGGAAAGCTCCTGGAGCCTCTTTTTTGCCTGCTCACTTTTTACTGCTATGATCCGCCAGGGCTGCAGGTTGAAACCTGAAGGAGCCAGAACAGCCAGGTCTACTATCTCTTTTAAAAGGGTATTTTCTATGGTACGGGTGGTGTCGAAAAAACCAACTGAACGACGCTCCCTGAATAATGTTTTTGTATCCATCTCAATTTATAGTTTTAAATTTAGTCATGTATACGTTTAAACATTATATGTTGTAACATATATTTTCAACAATTTTTTGTATTTTTTCAATTAATTGAATATCATTATCTTACGAGATTGTCCGAACTGATAAAGGGTTGAATATTGATGCCATTAAGAGAAATATATCCGGAAATTGTAAAACAGGAGCCAGGAAAAGCCTCAACCTCACAAAATCTCCCTGGTCATGATAAACCCGCTTCCGTGGATATTCCGAATCTCGATGGAGGGGTCATCCCTAAAATATTTTCTCAGCTTAGTAATGAAAACATCCATGCTCCGTGCGGTGAAATAGCCATCATCACCCCATATCTTTTTTAAGGCAACATCCCTGGGAAGCAATTCGTTCTTGTATTCACACAACATTTCCAGCAAGGCAGCTTCCTTGGGACTAAGCAACTGTTTCACGCCATCCAGCCTGATTTCCCGCAGCCTTGAATCAAAAACATATTTGCCGATGCTGTACAAGTGGTTGAAACTACCTTTTTCTCCTTCCGCTCTTTTCAGCAGAACAGCAATCTTGTAAATCAGAACCTCGGCATCAAAAGGCTTGATGATATAGTCATCAGCTCCCAGGCGGTATCCTTCAATGATGTCCTCTTTTAAGGACTTCGCGGTAAGGTAAATGATCGGGATGTTGGGATCTGTTAACCGTATCTCTCTCCCGATGGAAAACCCATCCACATTTGGGAGCATAACATCCAGCAGGCACAGGTCATACTTCCCTTCCCTGAAGGCACTTACAGCATGCTTTCCATCGCTCATCCAGGTGATGGAGAAATTACAGATTTCCAGGTAGGATTTAAGTACCGCTCCGAAACTAAGGTCATCTTCCACAAAAAAAAGTGATTTTTTTTCGCTCATACCTGACTGATTTGGAATGGAATAAATACTGCAAATTTGCTCCCTTTTCCCGGTTCACTCCATACTTTTATCGTACCTCCGTTGGCCTCCAGTATAGCTTTTACATAACTGAGGCCTAGGCCGAACCCCTTGACATTATGAACATTTCCTGATGGGAGCCTGTAGAACCGGTCAAAAATGCGGGATTGAACTGCCTTGGACATGCCTATGCCATTGTCCTCAACAGAAATAATTATTCCCCTGGGATTGTTTTCTGTTCTGACCATTATTTCCGGATCGAGGGTTGTATACTTGTTGGCATTATCCAGTAAATTGAATATCAAATTGGTAAAATGCACCGGATCAGTTGTTACAACCGGGTTGGAGGCATCAAGGCTTGTCCCGATTTTCCCACCTCTCTTTTCTACCTGGAGCAAAATGCCATCAATTGCTTCCTCAATTAACCGGTGGACATCCGTGGGCATGAAATTGAACTCATACTCCTTCCTGTCAAGGCGGGCGATTTGGAGAATCCGCTCCACCTGCTCATTCATGCGCATGTTCTCTTTCCTGATCATGCCTGCAAAGAACCGGACCCGTTCTTCCTCCCCGATCACCTTATCGTTGGTGATCGAGTCAGCAGCGATTGAAATGGTGGCAATCGAGGTCTTGAACTCATGGGTCATGTTGTTAATAAAATCAGACTTCATCTCGGAAATTTTTTTCTGCCTGACTATTAAATAAATACTCCTGTAAAAAGTGAAAAAAATGACCAATATAAACACCACGGAAAGCCCCATCAGCCAGGATGTTTTGCGGCCGATAAACTGGTCCCGTTGAGGAAAGAAAAGGGCAAGCTCCAGGTCCTTCCTGAAAATATCATTGGGGAACAAATTGACTTTGTACCATTTTATCGCTTCTGCAATATTATCATAGTCATAGGATATGCTGTCCCCGCTATTGATGGAAATCGTGAAATCAATGGGTATTGCCCTGTCATCAAGTTCCTTCCGTAGCAATTTCTTCAGTAGTTTTTCATCAATGGTCTTTCCGGCAGCCCAACCCCTGTACTCAACCTTCAACTGATTGGTAAGGCTTTTCAGCTGCTTCATTTTTTGGCTGACAGCGAGCTTTTTGCCTGAAATATCCAACACAATCACCGAGTCGCTGACAGGTCCGAAAAGGTCTTCTGTGATAACGATGGGGTTTTTAATCTGTCCGGACATTGAATCTGTTCGAAAAGTTATACTCTGTTTTTTCCTCGTTTGGTGATTGGATGTCCTCACCTCAACAACCTGGTGCACAGTATCACGTTTCACCACGACTGCAATATCCTCGCCTTCCGGAATCGGAGGAGGGGGCGGAGGCGGAATATAAAACCCCTCAGTAACAATGGAGGAATCGTTTCCGGAAAAATGCCGGATTATTTTCAGGTCATTGCCGGTTTCCATGCGGCGGACTGCCTTGTTCATGGCTTCATTCACAGACCGGTCAAAAAGTTCGTTCCTGACATTTACAGAATTATTGAACCAATAGACCTGTACCGCCACTATACCAAGTAACGAGATTCCCATCAGAATTACCAGACCTGTCAGTATGCGCCGATTCATTTCAAATACTTTTTTGGTTGTTGAAAACAGATTACAGGAAGAGAATTTTATTTCCTTAACTCAAAATTAGACAATAAATTAAAGCCTCCTTCAACTTTAACTATACCTTAACACTTTTTAAATTGGCCTTAACCCGGTCCTGAGAATATTGCACCTAATTTTGAATTGTGTTAAACAACAATATTCACTAAAAAAATCAAAGACATGAATCTCGCATTATTTACAGGATTAATACTGACCACCAACTTTTTTACCATGCTGGCTGTGGAAGAACCAAAAATGGTTATTGAAGAGCCACAGAAAAAGGAGCAAAGGATGAAAGTTGTGGTGAATCAGAACGGCAAGGAAATCAAAATTGATACAACATTCAATTTTGCAGATCAAAAATCCGTTCAGGCCAAAGTCGATTCCATTCTGAAACAAAACGGGATTGAGCAGGTCTGTGAAGAAGGCAACCATATCATCATCATGAAAGATGGGAAGCATATGACGATGACCCAATCCGGGAACAGGATGCCAGGCAGTGAGGAAATGCAGGTGTTTTACCAGGAAGGCGATTCAGGTAAAGTAAAAGGCAAAAAAATTGTCCGTATTCATAAAAAAGGGGACATCGCCATCTTTGATGCGGATGGAGAAATGATTCCCCCACCACCCCCTATGCCGCCTTTACATGTAAGAGCAATCATGAACCATAACGACCCCTTTGCCATAAACCCCAATGACGAGGATATTGTGACTTATGACAAAAAAGATATTGGCAAAGGCCTTGAAAAAATCACCATTGTCAGGAAAAAGCGCAATCCGGAGAGAACCATAGTAGTAGAAGGTTTTTCAATTGATGGATCTGAAGGAAAGGATTTTAAAGTCGTTGAAGGAAAGGAAATAAAGGTAGTTAAAGGGAAGAAAATTGAGGTGATCGAGGATGTAAAGAAATAACCAGTTGCCAGGTAGTAAATTTTTCGAACAGAAACCCTCAAGGTTGGTACAACCCTGAGGGTTTCTTTCATTACCTCCGGCCCGAAAATTTGCCGGCAGCATTCTTTGGCACTTCATGGAATTGATTAATTTTAAACATTGCCCGCCCGGAGGGTCCGGAAAGGTTACCAACCATCTATTTAATTCCATTCCCATGAGGACAATTCTGCCTATTTTGCTTTTCACTCTGATTACCTCAACTTTATTTGCTGCCGGACCAAAAAGCATCCGGGAATTCGGGGTCGATCCCGGCAATAGTCCGGCCCTAAACAAAATCAACCTCCAGAAGGCAATCGACTGGGCCTCGGGCACCGGTGCTTCCCTGTTTGTCGAACCGACCGACGAGCCTTACCCGGTTGACGGAGGGATTATCCTGAAAAAAAACGTCTCACTGACGGGTGTGAACGGCCCAACACCGCGGGGGACGGTTCATCCCACCAAGAAACAGCCGGTTGGCAGTGTCCTGAAGATCACTGACAGGGAAAATGTGTTTATTACAGTCGAAACAGGAACCCAGATCAAGGGGATCCAGTTCTGGTATCCGGATCAGGCCATCAAAGACCCAAAAGCCATTATCCCTTACCCCGCAACCATCCAAACTTCCCAGACGAGTTCAGCACAGGGTGTTTATCTCTCCTGCCTTACCTTCTACGGCGAATACCTGGCTATGGATTTCAACGCTCCCGCTAAATTTGCATGTGAACTTATGCTTTTTGAACATTGCTACGGCTACCCCCTGAGCGGGGAATTTATACGCATGAATTACTGCTATGATGTTCCCAGGATTCTTCACTGCCATGTCAATCCTGCCATACAACGGTTTTTCAGGGGAGGCTGCAGCCGGGAAGTCATTGATGCCGTCGTTGCAAAAAAAACCTTCGCCTACAACATCAACAATACTGACAATGCCCAGCTGATGGACCTTTTTGCTTTTGGGGTATTCGGTGGGATATTGCTGGATGGTGAAAGTTACGGTCAGCTGACCAATTTCAATTTTGACTGCGTTTCAATTGGCATCCACAAGAAAGGCAATAATTCCAAGAACAGAAACTGGCAGATTGCACAAGGGTCTATCATTGCCAACTGCGGAGCCAGGGTGGAGGATATCCATCCCATTGTAATTGAGGGCAAGGGACATACCGCTTTGAGCAATGTAGAAGCATTTTCGGGTGGCAACGGAGCCCTGACTACAATTCCGGGGAACCAGTCCTGGGACTTCTTACTTGTCAAAGGAACCGAAAAGCTGACGGTCTCCATTTTTGGAAGCAGGATGAGAAATTATGCCTCCGGCAGTCCGCTGACCATTGAAAATAAAAATGCAGTGATTCAGGCAGTTGCCTGTTTCGATAAGGACGAAAATCTTTACAACGTAATCTGTGGCAACGGGACCCAAAAATAAACTCCTTAACCTTATACCTGTCTGCCTGCTACTCCTGCTGTCCTGTTCTGTATCCACGGGAAAAGTGACAAGGCAGTACAGGAAAGAAAACTCTTCAGCCTACCGCTTTGATGGCAGCATTTCCAGGAAGGTGCAGGGAAATTACCTCGATCGTTCCATTAAAATAGGGTACTTCCTGGTGCCGGGCAATCCGGAGGGTTATGAATTCCCCTATCGGCAGAATGATTTCCGGATGATCAGGAATGTCGGGGCATAATTCATTGGAAGAGCTATTTACCGTTGGGGAGAAGAAAGCAAGTTGAATGATCCTGCATTCCTGGAATATGCGAGACATTTGATTGACACCATGAATGCACAGGATCCTGACACGATTTTCAAGGGATGCCTCTTCGAACAGGTCAGCAGGGACATTGACAAGGTTTAAATCCAATAATGGGTATTCAGTGATTTCGGTCTTCCTGATGAAGACCGGGTATTCTCCTGTGGCTCAATGATCCACAAACAGAAAAACCCATCAGTGTTGGTAGGCGCGGGGGAGTCCCGCGGATAACAAACCCCGAAACGTGCCTTTGAATTTACTACCTGGCAGTTTCGTATATAAATATCGGATGTGAGGCATTGCACCCCGGCCAGATCGAACCGATAGGAGCAGACGACAAAGACTACCTTGCATATTCAGTTTTTATTGCCAAAGTGCGGCATTACGCGAAAATTCATGCACGTCGCCGCTATACATTGCTCGATGGCCATGTTCCAAAGTAGGAATGATCCAAAACGGAATCATCCACCTGGATTTTAATTCCTTCCCATTGATAATCAAAGAAATACTATCCAAACCCAACCAGACAGAACTCCGGGCGAACTGGCTGGACGCCATCTACAACAGAAGCACCGGAGGCATTTCCCCTTCCGGATGGAAATGTAAAAACCTACCCTACCTGGTAGAATTCGACAACTTCGGAAAAGTCAGATCTGCCAATTTAGCAGATACAACTTAAATCTTTTGATGGGTTGGATGATATTGCGTGGCTTTCCCCAACAAAAAACCTGCAGTGAAAAACGAATTTCTGATAATATTAAACTTCCGTCTCCGATAATATTTTAATGTATTTAGTAGACTTCTTCTTACATTTCCGCTTAAAAGGGCAGAATTTTTACTTGCCGCCAATGATAATTTGAATTTTTAACTATCTTTCAAATTTCAAGTACAGTTGAAATCTGCCAATTTTTATGTGGTAAAGAGACGGATTGAAGTGCCCTGAAGATTGAGTTAAATTCTATTGATTCTAAATCAGTCATTTGCCTGTATGGAAAAGTAAAACAAAGACTATTCTTCCAAACCACCGAAATTGAATGAATTACCAAAGATGTTCAATGAAACAATCAGAATTAAATCAGGCAGTTAAGCTCAAAAAAACACAATAATGTCAACAATTGTAAAACTAAAAAAAGGATTTGACCTCCGGCTGGAGGGTGAAGCGGGAAAAAAGCTCGGAACAGGGATAGAATCTGCCCTTTACGCGGTTAAACCTACCGACTTCCCCGGCCTGGTCCCGAAAATGACGGTAAAGGAGGGTGACAAAGTCCGCGCCGGAGATACCCTTTTTACAGATAAGCTTCGACCGGAAATCAGGTTTACTTCGCCTGTTAGCGGATTAGTCACCGCAGTAAACAGGGGGGACAGGAGAAAACTGCTGGAGGTTGTAGTCGAAAAATCCGGTGAAGAATATGTCGACTTCGGGCGGCATGATCCATCTTCAATGGCCTCGGAGAAAATAAAGGAATTATTGCTTGCGTCAGGATTGTGGCCGGCATTGCGTCAAAGACCTTACCATATTATTGCCTCACCGGCAAGTGTTCCAAAATCGATTTTTATCTCCGGATTCGATTCTGCCCCTTTGGCACCGGACTACACTTTTATCTCAGACAACTCATCCCAGTCCTTTTTTAATACAGGCATTAAAGCCCTGGGGAAATTAACGCATGGTAAAGTGCACCTTGTTCTGAATGGGAAGGGAGAAACCCCGTCTGTGGCGAAAAACCTGGCAGGCGTGGAAATTTCTCGGTTTACAGGCCCGCACCCGGCAGGAAACACCGGAGTTCATATCCACCACATTGATCCTCTAAACAAAGGAGAAGTTGTCTGGATTGTCAACTTCCAGGATGTCTTCTCCATTGGGAAGCTGTTTGAGGAAGGAGTTTACAAAAACCAAAGAATTATCGCTTTAACAGGGTCTGAAGTCCTTAACCCTGAATATCACCGAATTACCGTGGGTGCATCGGTGTCTGAACTCCTGAAGGCGAACCTGAAGCATGGCAAGCAGAGAGTCATTAGCGGCAATGTGCTGACCGGAACCAAAATCCTTTCGGATGGTTACCTGGGATTCTATGACTCCCAGGTAACGGTCATTCCTGAAGGTGATTACTCTGAATTTTTTGGGTGGGCAAGTCCCGGTCTGGGCAAATTTAGTTTTTACAGGGCATTTGTTTCATCGCTGTTGCCAAAGAAGCACTATCGTCTTGACACCAACCTGCACGGAGGAGAGAGAGCTTTTGTCATGACAGGAAAGTACGAAAAGGTTGTTCCTATGGATATTTATCCAATGCAGTTGCTTAAAGCCATCCTTGCCCAGGACATTGAAATGATGGAGAACCTGGGAATCTACGAAATAGCAGAGGAGGACTTCGCACTCTGCGAATACATCTGTCCGTCCAAAATCGAGATCCAAACCATTGTCCGGCAGGGTATCAGCCTGATGATTAAGGAAATGAATTAGTATAAAAGTCAATAGAAACAATGGATATATTACGGGGAAAATTAAATAAGCTGAAACCTCTTTTTTCAGAAGGCGGGAGGTTCAGTCGTTTCAGATCGGTGTTCGAAGGCATGGAGACCTTTCTGTTTGTACCGGATCATGTCACTTTTAAAGGCTCCCATGTACGTGACAATATGGACCTGAAGCGTACGATGACAGTAGTCATTGTCGCACTTCTGCCTGCATTCATGTTTGGAGCATTCAACACCGGATTGCAGCATTTCAGGTCCATGGGCATTGAAACAGGCATTCTGGAAAACTTCTGGTTTGGATTTCTTAAGATATTGCCGCTAGTCATTGTAAGCTATGTTGTTGGCCTCGGCATCGAATTCGTTGCCGCCCAGATAAGAGGCCACGAAATCAACGAAGGGTTTCTGGTAACTGGTTTGCTCATCCCATTGATTATGCCGATAGATATACCGCTATGGATGCTGGCTATCGCAACAGCTTTCGCTGTTATAATAGGCAAGGAAGTCTTTGGCGGGACCGGCATGAATGTTTTTAACCCGGCACTCGTCGCCAGGGCATTCCTCTTTTTTGCCTATCCTGCATGGATGACCGGTGACAAGGTCTGGACGGCGGGACTGACAAAGGGTGAAAATATCATTGACGGTTTCTCCGGGGCCACACCGCTGTCACTTTGTGCGGCGGGTGAAACAACCAAACTGCCTTCGTTCATGGATATGTTTATAGGGACAATTCCGGGGTCAATCGGCGAAACATCCACACTTGCGATCCTGTTGGGCGCCCTGATCCTGGTCGTGACCGGGATAGGAAGCTGGAAAATCATTGTAAGTGTTTTTGCCGGCGGCCTGGGTATGGGACTTTTACTGAATTTATTCTCAGCCAATGACTATATGCAGCTTCCGCCCTATTATCATTTGGTGATGGGTGGATTTGCTTTTGGTGCAGTTTTCATGGCTACCGACCCGGTATCCGGTTGCCATACCGAGAAGGGGAAATGGATATATGGTTTCCTGATCGGGGTGCTCTCAGTCCTGATCAGGGTGGTTAATCCTGCCTATCCGGAGGGAGTGATGCTAGCCATTTTATTGATGAATATGTTTGCACCCCTGATAGATTATTTTGTCGTGCAGGCAAATATCAGCAGAAGACTCAGGAGAGGGAAAATTGCATTAAACAATCAGAAAAATGAAGCAGTTCAGTAATACCTATATTTTCGTTTTTTCGGCTGTAATGGTGATAGTAGTTGCAACGCTTCTGTCACTTGCAGCTACTTTGCTGCAACCACGCCAGGAAAGAAACCTGGAGATTGAGAAAAAGAAAAGCATGCTCGAATCGATCAATATTCCTGCCACGGTAGACAATACAGAACTTCTGTTCGACAAATACATCAAAGAGAGCTTTGTCATCAATTCAAAAGGTGAAGTAATTGATGGGGTTGATGCATTTGGCGTTGTCCTGAAGAATGAGATGAAAAAACCGGTTGAAAAACAGTATCTCCCTGTATTTAAGGCCTCCCCCGACGATGGCGAAAAAGTGATCATCCTTCCGGTAGAAGGGAAAGGTCTCTGGGGACCAATTTTCGGATATGTCTCATTAAAATCAGATATGAGCACCATTTATGGCGTGACTTTCGACCACAAAGGGGAGACCCCCGGTCTTGGTGCGGAAATCAACACCTCGAATTTCGAGGGCCAGTTTCATGGGAAAAAGATCTTTGATAATGATACATTCATTTCGGTTCTGGTCATTAAAGGTGGTGCCAAACAGGAAGATATTCATGGCGTAGATGCAATTTCGGGCGGAACAATCACCTGCAAGGGACTGGAAAAAATGCTTTTCGACTGCATCACCAGTTACAACGAATTCTTGCTAAAAAACAGAAAATAAGATATGAGCAAAAAGCAAAATGAGCCGCTGTTTTCGGCCAAAAACTGGAAACTGCTTACCGCTCCACTCGGCAGTGACAACCCAATAACAATCCAGGTTCTGGGGATCTGTTCCGCTCTTGCCGTTACCGTCAAACTCAAACCTGCCATTGTTATGGCATTGTCAGTTACCATCGTCGTGGCAGTTTCGAATGTAGTCATTGCAGCCATGCGAAAGTACATACCGGACAGGATCAGGATCATCGTTCAGCTGGTGGTTATTGCAACCATGGTAATCCTCGTCGACCAGTTCCTGAAAGCCTATGCTTTTGAGGTGAGCAAACAACTGTCTGTCTTCGTGGGTCTGATCATCACCAACTGCATCCTAATGGGACGCCTCGAAGCATTTGCAATGGCCAACAAACCCTGGCCTTCCTTTATCGATGGGTTGGGTAATGGAGCCGGATATGGCATCATACTGATTGTGGTAGCCTTCTTCAGGGAATTGCTGGGATCCGGGACGGTCTACGGCTATCCCGTCGTGGAAAAAATAGGATTGTATAAAATTGGATATGAGAATAATGGCATGATGATCCTTCCCCCGATGGCACTTATCGTGGTCGGACTGATTATTTGGTTCCAGAGAAGCAGGAACAAAAACTTGATTGAAAAATAATAGAATGTAGCACATGGAAAATCTGATAAATATTTTCATAAAGTCAATTTTTATTGACAACATGGTTTTTGCATTCTTCCTTGGAATGTGTTCTTTCCTTGCAGTATCCAAAAATGTGAAAACCTCAATTGGACTGGGGATTGCAGTTGTATTTGTTCTTCTGATTACGATTCCGGTCAACTTCCTGGTGGAATATTATTTACTGAAAAAGGGTGCACTAATCTGGCTTGGTGAGGGTTTTTCCGAAGTTGACCTCAGTTTCCTGTCCTTCATGATATTTATTGCCGTCATTGCCGCCATCGTTCAGCTGGTGGAAATGATCATAGAAAAATTCAGCCCTTCCCTGTACAATTCACTGGGAATATTTCTCCCGCTGATTGCTGTCAACTGTGCCATCCTGGGGGCAGCCCTGTTTATGCAGGAGAGGGAATACCAAACCCTGGCAGAAGCTACGGTATTCGGTGTAGGCTCGGGAATCGGCTGGATGATTGCCATCGTCAGCATTGCCGCAATACGCGAAAAGCTCAAATACAGCAATGTCCCGGATCCGTTGAAAGGCCTCGGAATTACTTTCATTCTAACCGGGCTGATGGCCATTGCATTTATGGGACTGATGGGTTTTAAACTTTAACCGAAAATTCAGAACGATGATTTTAGCGTTATCTACAACCAGCACAATTTTTTACAGTATAATCGTTTTCCTTTCAATTATCCTTATCCTGGTAGGCATACTTCTGTTTGCCCGAAACAAACTTGCACCCCAGGGCGATGTCTCCCTGCAAATCAATGACAGGCTCTTAACCGTTTCTCCCGGATCCAGCGTTTTATCCACACTGTCAGGAAATTCAATATTCCTGCCGTCTGCATGTGGAGGAGGAGGTACCTGTGGAATGTGTAAATGCCAGGTACTGGAAGGTGGGGGGTCCATTCTTCCGACAGAAACTAGTTTCTTTACCAGGAAAGAACAGCACGACCAATGGAGACTTGGCTGCCAGGTAAAAATCAGGGAAAACACCCATATCAAAGTACCGGAGGCCATATTGGGTATCAGAAAATGGGAATGTGAGGTGGTATCAAACAGGAATGTTGCAACATTTATCAAGGAATTTGTGTTGAAACTTCCGGATGGAGAATCGCTGGATTTCGAACCGGGAGGATATGTCCAGATAGATGTGCCGGTGTACCACACCAATTTCAGTGATTTTGACGTTGACAAAGAATACAGGAGCGACTGGGACCACCTCAAGGTGTGGGACCTTGAGATCAATAACAGGGAAGAGACTTTCCGGGCCTATTCGATGGCCAATTATCCTGCTGAAAAGGATGTTATCAAATTGAATATCAGGATTGCCACACCACCATGGAACGGGATTAAAAGAGAATTTATGAAGGTTACTCCGGGTATTTGCTCTTCTTACATCTTTTCCAGGAAACCGGGAGACAAGGTAGTAGTTTCAGGACCTTACGGTGAATTTCATATCAAAGACACCTCCAATGAGATGATATATATCGGTGGTGGAGCGGGAATGGCACCACTGAGGTCTCATATATTTCATTTGTTCCATACGCTGAAAACAAACAGAAAAGTCTCCTTCTGGTATGGGGCAAGGTCGCTGAGGGAAACATTTTACGAGGAAGAATTCAGAAAAATAGAGAAACAATTTCCAAATTTCAACTTTAACCTGGCATTGTCCGAACCACTTCCGGAAGATAACTGGCAGGGATATACAGGATTTATTCACCAGGTTCTTTCAGACAATTACCTAAGCAGTCATGAGACACCGGAAGATATCGAATACTATTTCTGCGGTCCGCCGATGATGAACAGCGCTGTCGTAAAAATGCTGGATAAACTTGGAGTCCCGGAAGAAAATATTGCTTTTGACGATTTTGGATGATGCATCTTTTCTGCTGATGCCAAAATTATGACCAGGCATGAATTAGTTCCCGCCAATGCAGGACAATCCGATTTCTTAATGTCCCTGCAGGATACCCCGTGTTCCGCAAGTTGAACATCCCGGCAATTCTTCAGTAGGATGACATCCTACATCGTTGTGCTGGGCACAAGTAATTCCCCTTTCCTTCAACACTTTGCTCCCACTGATATGGGTATTGGGAAACCTGCCGTTCGTTTTAACCAGCAGGTTGACAGCAAGGCCTGCGAAGGCAATGACCAGCAGGATGGTTGAAAGTATCAGCAACTTGAGAAGCATTCTGATTTGTTTTATGATTCTTGGTCGGGAAAATTAACTGCCGAACAAAGATAGTGAACCAAACTAATAGATGTAGGCAAATCTGGAACAGGCAGGGAAAATATTTTCCAGCGTCTGAAAAAACCTTGCAATCCTCAAAAACCAAATTTTTTCGATGAATTTACTCTTTAGAGGCAATAACCTGTCCCAGTCCTGATTCAAATACTTTTATAGAAACTTCCTGAAATCCTGCATCCTGGAGCATTTCGCCGACTTCCCCTTCGGTAAAGCAATCACCGGCATCAGTTCCTACCAGCATGTTGATGGCAAAAATAGCCCCGGAAACCGGAAGTGTCCTGTCATTGTTCATGATCCAGTCCTGAATGATGATTTTCCCGTTTCTGTTAAGGGATTTGTAGCATTTTTTCATCAACTCCCTGTTTACGTCCAGTGAATTGCTGTGTATGATGGCTGAAAGGAATACCAGGTCGAATCCCGTTGGTAAATCATTCACAGTATAATCTCCCGTACAGGTCAGTATTTTTCCTGTAAAACCTTCTTTTTCAATGAATTTAATGGTAATTGGAACAACATTGGGCAGGTCGAAAACTGTGGCTGATATCCCTGGGTTCTTCGAAATAAATTCCATTGAATATGCACCTGAACCGCCTCCAATATCCAGGATAGAATGGATGCCCGACAGGTCAATGCCTGCCAGTTGCTGTGGCGCCTGTTTAAGTGCCCTGTCATGCATGGCATTGATGAATGCAAAAAGCCATTCCTCTCCCCTCTCGTTGATTTCATCAGGATGAGCCGACTTCCCCGATTTAACAACCTGCGTAAGATTGCTCCAGGTATTCCACAAATGATTCGTATGCATGAGCCCGCCCAGGTAATCCTCGCTTTTTTTCGAAAGGAATGTAAAACTTTCCTTTGTATTGAAAAACAACTCCTTCTGCTTGTCCAGAAAACCAACTGATACCAGTGCGTTGAGCAACCTGTCGCAGGCATGGTTGTCAAGATGCAACAGGATGGCAAGTTCATTGCTTGTTGTTCCCGATTCATCCAGGTGGGTAAAAATATCCAGTTCGAAGCCGCTTAACAGTATCCTGCTTTTTTGAAAAGAAGCAGCAAACTCCCTGATTGTATTTGGGTTCATTGTAGTTTTATTGTTTAATGATTCTGCTTTCAAGTTTAGGAATATATAATTCAAAGCTTTTCATGTATTTCAACATGGGCTGAACAACCGGCTCATGGGTGTCAAAGGCAGAAATGGCATTCCTGAAAGCTAAAAATCCATCTCCCCCTCCGGCAAGGAAATTCGGGGCCAGAAGCTTGTAAATCTTTTCCCTTTCAATTTCAGATCCATTGATTGTAAATGAAACTACTCTTCCGCCAATAGGCAACTTTTCATCCAGCCTCAAAACCGCTCCGCGTGATATCTGTAAAATACCGTTGGTC
>CAZDLO010000025.1:11842-38150 GCA_964506325.1 uncultured Tangfeifania sp. | reverse complement strand
CAACAACAATGTGGATGTATACAATTCGACGGTCGATGCGCTCCCACGCGGCCGTAATGCGGTGTTGTACACGGGTGAAGGTGCCATCAACAAATATGATGCAGCCAAAAAAGCAATGGATGTTACCTATTATTTGAAGCAGCTGACCGTTACCCCGCAACTAAGAAGTTTGATTACTGAGCATTATGCTTACAAAGGACCGAGATAAGGTTTTACAACTATAAAAAAGAGGCTGGCTCATATGAGTTCAGCCTTTTTTTTGCTAAATCTAAAAACCTTTCTGAAGTTCAACTTGTTTAATTTTTTTGATACATTTAGGAGCTCTATTTGATTTATTTAAACTCAAAAATCATGAAGAAAATAGCATTTTTGAACCATACACAAAGGGTCCTGCTTTCATTCGTTTTTTTGTTTTCCGTGACAAATCTTGCCGCCCAAACAGGCTCGGAGAATCCTTACCCGCAACTCTTGTTTCCCAATTTCCAGGGCGGTAATATCCTGATGAAGTCCGGTACTATCAACGAGGCATTCCTGAATTACAACATGGTAGATGAAGAGATGCTGATGGACAGGGGAGGGGAATACCGGGTCCTGAGCAAACCTGAAGAGGTAGACACAATTTTCATTGGGGACGAGAAATTTGTCTGGATCGAAAAACTGTTCTATGAAGTGGTTACTGTTGGAAAAGTCTCGGTTTTTATCCAGCACAAGAGCCGGTATGTTTCAGTGGGAACCCCGACCGCCTATGGGATGACTTCACAGACCAATGCCTCAGCCCCTGTGGCGACCATTCAGGGAGGCAACCAGGTAAGGCACCTGGAGAGACCCGATAATGTAAAGGTTACCTGTATTGACATATATTGGGCGCGGATTGGTACCGAAATGCATCGTTTCTCGAACTTCAAGCAATACGCCAAATTATTCGGTGACCAGGAAGATAAGGTAAAGGATTTTGTTAAATCCGGCAGCCTGGAAATTAAATCACCGGATGACCTGAAAAAGTTGGGAGAATTCAGCGGGACCCTGCTGAAATAGCTATTATCACTGATAAAGAGGCAAGAGCCGGTTCCATTTATGGGGCTGGCTCTTGCTTTTTATATTATGTTGAATGATACTATTTTATATTCATTTTAAATTATATCTGTACACGGGGCTCAATTCTTATTTTTACATATATTCGCTTTTGCTAACAATATTTTGCATTTAGGGGTCGTCTTATTTCCTAAAAGAGAACCTGTAAATTGAAACTCTTCATTTATTCAAACAAAAAGAAAATCTATGAAAAAAATTGCGCTGATGCTTTCTTTCCTGCTTTTTGCCGGAATGCAGGCGGTTCTCGCCCAAACCAGGGATGTAACCGGGACTGTTACCTCTGCGGAGGATGGCTCATCGGTACCGGGAGCCACTGTAGTTGCCAAAGGAACAACGATTGGAACCATCACAGACATGGATGGCCGTTTCACATTAAAGATTCCTGTCAATGCCAAAACATTGATGGTATCTTTTGTGGGATTTGCCTCCCAGGAGGTAGCTCTTTCCAGTTCAAGGGATTACAGGATTGTCCTTTCATCCGAGCAGGTTTCAGTGGATGAGGTTGTGGTGGTCGCTTATGGCACCGCCAAAAAGTCAAGCCTTACCGGTGCGATAACCTCCATCAATGCAGCCTCCCTGGAGAAGAGACCTGTCACCAACGTTCTTTCTGCCTTATCAGGGGCAGCAGCCGGAGTCCAGGTCAATACTGCCTACGGGCAGCCTGGAAGTGATCCCTCTATCAGGATCAGGGGTTTTGGTTCTGTCAACTACTCAACAGATCCGCTTATTGTACTGGATGGTTCTCCTTTCAATGGCGTAATGGCCAATATTAACCCGGCAGACATTGAAACTGTCAACTTCCTGAAGGATGCTGCCTCTACGGCGCTATATGGTGCCAGGGGGTCTAACGGGGTAATCATGATTACCACCAAGAAAGGCAAGAAAGAGAAGCTGAGCATCAATACAAGCATCTCCCAGGGTGTTTCAGGGAGAGGTCTTCCCGAGTATGACAGGGTTGATGCATTCCAGTATTATCCAATCATGTGGGAATCACTGAGAAACAGTTTGGTAACTTCTACAAGGCCTATTGATCAGGCAAGTGCACTGGCATCAGGATCAACCTCAAACGGTATTGTTTCGCAACTGGGCTACAACCCTTTCAAGGGAATTGCCAATGATCAGATTATTGGAATAGATGGAACACTTAATCCGTCAGCCAATACACTTCTCTGGAATGATACCGACTGGTATTCTCCGGTGGAGACACTCGGAAACAGGACAGATGCTTCAGTGACCGCCAACGGCGGATCAGAGATGGTAGACTATTATCTTTCTGCAGGTTATACGACAGACAATGGCTGGATCAAAAAGACTGATTACGACCGGATTACGGCAAGGGGCAATATCAATGTGACACCCAGGAAGTGGATCACTTTTGGTGCCAATATCAGTGCCTCCTACAATACCTCCAATTCGGCCAATACTGAAAGCAATACAGGTTATGCCAATCCCATCTATTTTGCCAGGACAATGGGTCCGATTTATCCTGTTTACCTGCACAACCGTGCTACAGGGGATTATATCCTTGATGCTATGGGTGAAAAACAGTGGGATATCGGTGGCGGACTGACTCAGGATGGAATCACCTATCTCTCCAGGGCACAGAACAATGGTCGGCATGGTATTGCTGAGCATATGCTGAATGACAGAAGTTTTGAGCGCAATACCCTTCAGTCAAGGGTTTATTCGGAGTTTTCATTTTTGAAGAATTTTAAATTCCGTCTTTCGAATGCCCTTGACATCAACAATGCCTATACAGGGAGATATGAAAACACAAAGGTTGGCGATGGAGCACCTTCCGGTCGTTCGACCAGGACGAGTTCTTTGCGGTACACCTTCACCAACAACCAGATCCTTACCTACGACAAGAGCTTCGGAAAGCATGATGTAAAGGTAATGGCCGGTCATGAAAGCTATAAAAATCAGTACAAGGAGCTTTATGGTTTTCGCCAGGGACAGGTAATTCCCGATAACACTGAGCTGATCAACTTCACCACCACCAACAGCCTCTCCTCCTTCGAGGATAACCACAGGACCGAAGGTTATATTTCCCGGGCTGTCTACGGTTATGACAATGGCCGGTATACTTTTGAAACCTCCTTCAGAAGGGATGGTTCCTCAAAATTTGAAAGCCTGGTAAGATGGGGTAACTTCTGGTCGCTTGGCGGAGGTTGGAAAATCAGCAGCGAAAAATTCCTTTCAGAAGTGAATTGGGTGGATCTGCTTAAACTGAGAGCCTCCTATGGTTTGAATGGTAACGACGGCGGTATCAGCTATTATGCATGGCAGGTATTGTACAACTATAACTTCAACGCGGCAGAACCCGGTTACATACAATCCACTGTTCCAGGGAATCCCGCACTTCAGTGGGAGACTACTGCGCAGACTGATTTGGGCGTTGAATTCAGTATTTTCAACAACCTGGTGAGAGGAAGTGTGGACTGGTACAACAAAGAATCAAGGGATCTCATCTTTGCCGTTCCGCTTTCACCTACGACCGGATATACCTCTCAGAACAGGAATATTGGAAAACTCTACAACAGGGGTTTTGAAGTAGATCTTACTGCTCAAATTGTTAAAACAAAGAATTTTGGTTTTAACCTCAATGTGATAGCAGCCACCAATAAGAACGAAATAACTGAGTTGCCTGAAAAGAATCGTGCCAACGGTATTATCAGCGGTAACTACAAGCGTGCCGAGGGCGGTTCAATTTATGACTATTGGCTTCGCCAGTGGTATGGTGTTGATCCTGCCAATGGTGATGCACTTTATCTGTTTGATGAGGCCCTTGTTTGGGCGGATACGGATTGCAAAACCATGCCGGACGGGAAAAAGGTTACCCTCAACCAGGCAAAGGCCAAATATGACTGGTCAGGAACCAGTATGCCGGATGTTTTTGGTTCTGTGACCCCCTCCTTCCATGTTTATGGTGTGGATATCTCAGTTCAGTTTAATTATTCCCTGGGAGGAAAATCTTACGATAATAACTGGGCCTCCCTGATGTCGACCGGAGGAATGGGTTCTGCCAAATCAATTGATATTCTGGAAAGATGGACTACCCCTGGTCAGATAACCAACGTACCTAGAATGGATAATTCCAAAACTACCAACTTTAATGCTGCCTCTACAAGGTGGTTGCTAAGTTCAACTTTCTGCTCCCTGAGAAATATCAATATTTCCTACGTCTTTAAGCAAAATATTGTTAAAAAATTGGATATGAGCGCATTAAGAGTCTTTCTTTCTGCCGAGAATCTTGCCCTCATCTCTTCCAAGAAGGGGCTTGATCCAACACAGAATTTTAGCGGGAGTGTCTTAAATGATGTTGGTTTCAACAGAATTTTGACTTTAGGTGTTAATGTAAACTTCTAAATGTAAATATGTTATGAAAAAATTAAGAATATATATTTTGGTGGTAGCAGCCAGTATGATGATGGTACCATTCTCCTGCACTGAAGATTTCCTGGAAACCCGTCCTACAGATCAGCTGTCAGGGAATGAGGTCTTTACCTCCATTTCAGGTGCCTGGGGTTCCCTGAACGGGATACACAGGTCGATGTACAACCAGTACAACAGTACATAGGCGCACGGGGGGTTTGCCGGGTTGTACGAGCATATTGATTTCCTTGGAACAGACAATATCTTCAACAACACTGCAAGTACTTGGTTTTTAAATACCTATAAGTGGGTCGACCACAGAAATCAGAAATCTGGTACAGTGTTGTATTGGACAAACCTTTACAGGCTGATAGGAAATGTCAACCAGATTATTAACAACATTGATAAAATTGTTGGGTCTGACGCGGAGAAGAAATATATCAAAGGTCAGGCATTGACCTACAGGGCCTGGGCACATTTTATGCTGGTACAGCTCTGGGCCGACAGGTATGTGCCCGGAGGAAGCAATAGTCAGCTTGGGGTTCCTTACATGGAGAAAGTAACTTATGAAGGCCAGGCCAGGAATACTGTTGCCGAGGTATACACCAGGATTAACGCAGACCTTACCGCTGCTGTTACCAATCTTGAAGGGTACAGCCGTGCCAATAAATCACACATCAATAAATCAGTTGCCCTTGCCATACAGGCTCAGGTAGCCCTTGTCCAGGGAAACTGGACCCAGGCCGCTGCTTCCGCCAATGCCGCAAAGGTTGGTTACTCCTTTATGACGGCAGCACAACACCAGGAGGGTTATAAAAATCAGACCAACCCGGAGAATTTGTGGTCTGACTTTGTTCAGGAGGATCAGACGCTTTATTTCTATTCCTTCTATGCCTATATGTCGCACAACTATAACTCAACGGTAATCCGTACCTGTCCGAAATCCATTCCCAAGGAGCTGTACGACAAGATATCCGCCACGGATGTGAGAAAGACTTTCTGGTATCCTACTGCTGTCACCCTGAAGCTTCCTGAAGTACCGCCATCCGGCGTGAGGTTTAATTATATGAGCTCCAAGTTCAAAGCTGTCTCTGTCTCTGACAGCCGCGGTGACTACCCCTGGATCAGAGTTGCCGAGATGTACCTGGTTGAGGCCGAAGCTTTGGCCCGTGGAGGGAAAGAAACTGAAGCACGGGATGTTCTTTACCTCCTCGCTAAGGACAGGGATCCGATGTCTGTCAAATCCGTAAAAACCGGGCAGGCATTGATCGATGAGATATTGATCCAACGGAGAGTAGAGCTTTGGGGTGAAGGCCGGAACTGGACCGATCTGAAGCGGTTAGACCTTCCGTTGGTCAGAATAGTTGGTGCAACTGCCGGCCAGGGTGCCCACGTTGAAGCTTATTGTGTTGTCTCCAATATTGCGGCAGGAGGAAATCTGTGGACCTGGATGATCCCGCAGGATGAAGTAGACTCCAATCCGCTGATTGTACAAAATCCATAATTTTTGAATTCAAAAAGAAAGGCTGCTTTTTAAGGCAGCCTTTCTTTTTTTAAAACGGTGTGTCGTCCACCAGGTTTGAACCTGGCCGACCGAAGTCATGCTTGACAAAGTCGTTTTCAGCACTGCTGTGTTCCGCGTTCATCTTGGAGGAAAAAACACCATTTCTGTTATTTGCCTCATGATGTCCGGCGACAGGGTGCTCCTCTATACTGCCCTCCAGATCGCTGAAACGTGCAAGGTGTGCCTTGAAAGCAAGGTGAAATTCGCCAACAGCTCCGTTACGGTGCTTTGCCACGATGATTTCTGCAATTCCCTTCAGGGAGTTGCCTTCCTGGTCGTTCAGGATGCCATAATACTCAGGCCTGTGTATGAACATAACCATGTCTGCATCCTGCTCGATGGCCCCTGATTCACGCAGATCCGAAAGCTGGGGCCTCTTGCCTTCCCGCGACTCGACCGACCGGTTCAGCTGCGAAAGGGCAACAATAGGGACATCGATCTCTTTGGCAATGGCTTTCAGGTTGCGCGAAATCATACTGACCTCCTGCTCACGGTTGCCCCGGATATCACCTCCTGCAGTCATCAGCTGAAGGTAGTCGACAATTACGATGCCAATGTTGTACTGCATCTTCAGCCGCCTGCATTTGGCCCTGAATTCGAAAATGGAGAGGGCAGGGGTGTCGTCGATGAACAGAGGTGCCTCTTCCAGGATTTTAAGTTTCCTGTTGAAGACCTCCCATTCCCAATTTTCCAGCCGGCCACTTTTGATTTTGTCTGATCCAAGCTCTGTCTCGGCAGAGATCAGCCTGTTTACGAGTTGCAAGGAGGACATCTCAAGGGAAAAAACTGCGACAGGAACTTTGTGGAGGGCTGCCATGTTCCTGGCCATGGTGAGAACGAAGGCCGTCTTTCCCATGGCAGGCCTCGCTGCGATGATGATAAGGTCTGTCTTTTGCCATCCACCTGTAATATTGTCGAGCTTTGAAAACCCGGAGGCGATGCCACTCAGTCCGTCAGGCTTTTTGGAATTGATTTCTATCTGTTCCACTGCCCTTTGCAGCAACGGTTTGATAGGCTGGGATTCTTTGGTGATGTTTCCTTCCGTGACTTTGAAAAGGGATGATTCGGCAAAATCTATCAGGTCGTTCAGCTCCATGGAGTCTTCATAGGATTTGCTCTGAATCTCGGATGAAATCAGGATCAATGCACGCTGAATGTATTTCTGGGCAATGATACGCGCATGAAACTCTATGTGGGCTGCTGATGCAACGCGGCTTGTCAGCTGGGTGATGTAAAGCGGTCCACCCACTTCATCAAGCTCACCCCTGTTCTTCAGTGCCTGGGTCACTACGAGCAGGTCGATTGGTTTCTCCTTGGAGGCCAGCTCCTGGATGGCCGTGAAAATTTTCTTGTGTTCCTCCTTGTAGAAGCTATCTGCCTTTAAAATTGACTGGACAGTATGGTAGGCGTCTTTTTCCAGCATCAACGCACCAAGCACTGCCTCCTCCACTTCAATAGCCTGCGGGGGCACTTTACCGTAATAGGCATTCAGTTGTTCGATGGTGGTGACAGGTTTGGTTTTATTCCGGTAGTTGCTGGTGTATTCGGCCATAATTTATTGTAAATCAGACAGGTTATATTTATGATGTGCTATTCCAAAGGTAGTCATGAGAAATAAATAATCAACAAATTTTCTTTTTGAACCGGCACCTCACTATCAAAGCCTGATTCAGCACCTTAAAAATACGGGGTGGAGTTATGAACAGCAATGAACATGTTTTATGAACAGAATGTGGATAAATTCTTTGGGGATCAGGAGGCGCCTGCACATATCCGGCTTACTGTCAATATGAAAGGACACAGAGGGACACGGAGCGAGGAAAGAGATTCGCAGAGGAGATACTCCCGACTTCTTTGATTCTTCGCAAAACAGGTGCCCTGTATTGCAATTGGGTCCTGTTTGCCCCTAACAGCAGATAATTTCTGTCAGCAGGTCTTTCAGGTTCAACCCGGCAGCATTGATTTGCTGGGGGATAAAACTTGTGGCAGTCATTCCGGGTATAGTATTGATTTCCAGGAAATAAAAGGTATCCTCCCTGAGGATGAAATCGACCCTTACAATTCCCCTGCAACTGCACAGATCATAGATTTCCGAGGAAAGGTCCTGAATCTTCAGCGTCAGCTCTTCACTGATCCTGGCCGGGGTGATCTCCTCTGCCATTCCCGGGGTGTATTTGGCTTCGTAATCGAAAAATTCATTCTTTGGAATAACCTCTGTGACAGGAAGAACGATTTTGCGTTGGCCGGTATTGACGACTCCACAGGTAAACTCCTTTCCGTCGATAAACTGCTCGACAAGTACTTCCGGGCTTTCATCAAAAGCCTTTAATATGGCATCGTTCAGTTCTTCCTCTTTCTTGACTTTTGTGACGCCGAAGCTTGATCCTCCGGCATTTGGTTTCACAAAAAGAGGCAGGCCCAGGGTTTTTACGACTTCTGCCGGACTGTATATTTCTCCAGGGATGAGTTTTATCGACCTGGCCATTGGGATGCCGAATGACCGGAGATAGTTGTTGCAGAAATTTTTATTGAAAGTAAGTGCAGAAGACTGTACTCCACAGGAAGAGTAAGGAATTCCGAGCATTTCAAAGTATCCCTGCAGGTTGCCGTCTTCGCCGGGAGTGCCATGGATCATGATGTAGGCATAGTCCAAAGCGATCTTTTCTCCGTTCAGGACGAAGGAAAAATCGCCGCGGTCGATGGCAGCAATGGAAACTTCACCATCCAGTACCACCCAGTTCCCGTCTTTGATGAAGACCAGCCAAGGATTAAAAACATTACGGTCTATGGCACTAAAAACATTGGCCCCGCTTTTCAGCGAAACAACATATTCGGAGGAATCACCTCCTGTCACTACGGCAATATTTTTCACTCGGTTATATTTTTTTATTTTTCAAACGGAATAACATGTCATTATTATCAACCAGACTGGCAGCTTCAAAGCATCGGAATCTTTCATAGATAAAAGATATAACCGCAAAGAAAGCAAAGGAAACCGCAGAGGGCGCAAAGCGTAAAACTTCACCTTTCCTCTTTGCGTTCTTTGTGAAACCATTGTGTCCTTTGCGGTTAAAAAATCTCTGCTTTAAAGTGTGTTAATATTTTCGTTTTTCCTGTTGTAATAACCACAGGTTTTATTATCCCAATTGGAAATGTTGAATCAAGGTTAATATTATTTCTTAAAAGTACAATATTTTCAAATTCACTCTTTTTTTTTTCAGGATTCTTTTGGATCACGGTTGGCAAGATAATTTCTCCATTTCCCGATAACAATCTCCATATCATCCGGAAGTTCGGAATCAAAGAGCATCTCTTCGTGCGTTACAGGGTGAATAAACCCCAGTGTTTTGGCGTGCAATGCCTGACGGGGAAGCAAGCTGAAGCAGTTTTCAACGAACTGCCTGTATTTGGCAAAGGTTGTTCCCTTCAGGATTTTGTTGCCACCATAGACATCATCGTTGAACAACGGATGGCCTAACTCTTTCATGTGAACCCTGATCTGGTGTGTACGCCCGGTTTCCAGAATGCACTCCACGAGATTGACATACCCAAGCCGTTCCAGTACGCGGTAGTGGGTGACCGCCGGTTTTCCGTGATCACCGTTCGGGTAAACTGTAAATACCTGCCTGTCGCGGGTGCTGCGGCCGATGTTTCCCTCGATGGTTCCGGTTTCAGCAGCGAGATTCCCCCAAACAAGCGCAACATATTTCCGCTGTGTCGTCTTTCTGAAAAACTGCATGGCCAGGTTGAGCTTGGCAAGCTCGGTTTTGGCAACAAGCAATAACCCTGAAGTGTTTTTATCTATCCTGTGCACCAGTCCGGGGCGTGGATCGTCGCCTCCATACAAAGGCAGTCCCATGAACCTGAAAGCCAGGGCATTGACCAGGGTTCCGGAGTAATTACCATGGCCCGGATGAACAACGAGTCCGGGAGGCTTGTTGACAATCAGCAACTCCTCATCCTCATACACAACATTGAGGGGAATATCTTCAGGCAGGATTTTAAGTTCCCTCCGCGGATAATCCATGACAACTGTCACTTCATCGTTGGGTTTTACCTTGTAGTTTGATTTGACAGGTTTGCCGTTTACCAGGATGCTTTCTGCCTCTGCCGCCATTTGAATCCTGTTTCGGGAAGTCCCCAGGATGCGGTTGGCCAGAAATTTGTCGACGCGCATGAGTCCCTGACCAGGATCGGCCACAAACCGGTGGTGTTCAAACTGGCCGGCAATTTCTTCATTCTCCTCGGAGAAATCGTTTTCATCGTAAATATTCGGGTCGTTCAGGCTCATGGGATTTGGGTTCCGGATTCCGCCTTTGCCTTCAGGGAAAGGACGAGATTAATGATGCTCCCGGATGGAACAATCAGCGTTGAATCAGCCGCCGGCTCCTGGCTGAGTACAATGGCTGCAACGGAGTCCTCATGTGATACAACAGTTTCGTCAAAGGTGACTGTTCCTGCCTGCAATTGATGTAATTCAATGATTATCTGTGCTTCGGCAAAGGACATTCCGGTAAAATCAGGAATAAAGGTTTCATTGATTCCTATATTAAGACCTACAACAAGGTCAATGGAAGTGCCGCTGTCCAGTTTTGAACCTGGAGAAACAGGGACTCCTTCATTTTTCTGTTCCAGGACCAGGTCGTTGAATTCGGAGGGTCTGAACTCAACTTTTCCGACCACAAAGCCTTTGGATTCAAGCAGTACCTTTGCCTGCCGCAGTGAAATATCTGTCAATTTTGGCACCACCTCCTGCCCGGGGACTGAAGATACCAATGTGAGTGAGATCATCCTTCCGGATTTTACAATATGACCGGTACCCGGATTTTGCATCAGGACGGTCCCGGAAGGTTTACCTGCCCTGTAAACAGAATCCGCTACTTCAATCCGAAGGTTCAATTTTTTGGAAACTTTACCGGCCTGGCTCAGTGTCAATCCCGATAAGTCGGGCACTGTAATTTTCTCCCCGCGGTGGGTATACAAGGATAAGATTTTCATTGAAATCCACAGCAGCACAATGGTCAGGAGTATTGCCAGCAAAAAGTGTTTTCTGAATGTCTTGCTCAGGAGGAATTCCTTTAGGGCCATAAGATCAGTTACTGATATTGGATGTAAAATTAAACTTATTCTTAAGAGAGTTATGAGTTATGAGTTATAAATTATGAATAAAAAGACTTGAAATCAATATTCAACCGCAAAGTTTCACTCATAATTCATCACTCATAATTCATAATTCTTTATCACATTATAAAGCGTGTCCCTCTCAACGGCTACGAGTCCGGCATTCTGAATCATGGCAACCAGTTGTGATGTCGAGGCAGCCGGAGATTGTTCTTCAGATCCGGCCATGGAATAGATTTTCGTGGTGTCGTCGATCGTACCGTCCAGATCATCCACACCGAAAGCCAGCGAAAGCTGGGCTACCTGTTTCCCGATCATAGGCCAGTAGGCTTTCAGGTGAGGGATATTATCCAGGAATATCCTGGATACCGCATAATTTTTCAGGTCTTCCATGGTGGTAGTCTCTTCGACATGGGAAAACCTGTTGTTGTAGTGTTTGAATTTCAGCGGAATAAATGCGTTGAATCCTCCTGTCTCATCCTGCAGGGTACGCAGCCGGCTGAGGTGGTCTGCCCGGTGGGAATAATCCTCCAGCAGGCCATACAACATTGTAGAATTTGTGGGAATGCCCAGTTGATGGGCTGTCCGGTGAATATTGAGCCAACCCTCAGATCCGGTCTTGTCGGGGCAGATTCTGGCACGGAGCTCCTCATCGAAAATTTCAGCTCCACCTCCGGGCATTGATACGAGTCCGGCCTCTTTCAGCAGGGTTAATCCTTCTCTGACATCTACCGAGGCAAACTGGCACATGGCGTCAATCTCAACTGCGGTAAAGGCTTTGATCTGAACCCCGGGGACCATTTTTTTGATCTCCCGGATCATGTTGGCATAAAAATGCACATCCCTGTCAGGATGCACACCACCGACAATATGGATTTCGGTTATCCCGGACAGGGAATGGTCTTCCGCCAGTTTAACCAGTTCATCAATGCTGTATTCCCAGCATCCCTCTTCTCCTTTTCTGCGCCGGTAGGAGCAGAAGGCACAGTGATTTACGCATATATTGGTAGGTTCGAGGTGGATGTTACGGTTAAAGAACACCTGTTTGCCGTTGATCCTCTGACGGACATTTTCTGCAAGGACTCCCAAAAAGGGCAATGGCCCGTCCTGGTAAAGCATAATTCCCTCTTCAACAGAGATACGTTCCCCTGCTGCTACTTTTTCCGCGGTATTTTTCAGCGGTGCGGAAAGGTCTGATTGCTTTAAAAATGAAAATATGGAAGATGACATATTTTTTTGATTGCCGATTGACTATTGCCGGCAAAGATATCGATTTTGGAAGATTTATACCCTCAGGGTTGGGGTAACCTTGAGGGTATTTTATAAAAACACAAAAGGTAAAGAATCGGATTCTTTACCTTTTGCCTGTCACTTTTGAGGTGATTGGTTATTATCTCTTGTGCCTCGGCTCATCAGAAACGCTCAATTTATGGCGTCCTTTTGCACGACGGGCATTCAATACGCGGCGACCATTGGAGGTTGACATTCTCTCACGAAAACCGTGCTTGTTTTTTCTTTTTCTGTTCGAAGGTTGAAATGTTCTTTTCATCTGTATATTATTTCGTTTTTCTTTTTGTCACTTCCAACAGCCATTGTATTCTTGTCCCAACCCGGCAAACCTGAAATTACGGCTGTTTTCTTAACCGGGAAATGCTTGCTCAAAGACCACATTTCTCTTAATTAAGGAGTGCAAAAATAGGCTTTTTTTATATAATGACAAAACAATTGGACAAATAGTGATAAAATTTATGACTGTTTAAATTATCTGACAGGCAGGTAGATCACTTTTTTTGTTTCAAAGAATGGTTCTGTAAAAAATTTCGATAGTTCAAAGACCTCTGCGGATCCTCCGAATGCCTTGATTTCCTGTTCAAAATCACCGCCTTTGAGGTAAAGAATGCCGTTGGGAAGTGCATTTTTTGAATCATGCGATACATTTTTTCTCACCATGGCAACAAAATCAGGGAAGGCGGTAACAGCCCTGCTTATCACAAAATCGTAGCGGGATTTGATTTCCTGGATCCTGTTTTGCCTTGCAATAACATTGGTGAGTTTAAGATGGTTGGCAACCTCCTGGACAACCCTGATTTTTTTACCGATCGAGTCTATCAGCATGAAGTTGCATCCGGGCAGGAGGATGGCAAGGGGAATACCCGGGAAGCCTCCCCCGGTTCCCACATCAATGAAGCTGGTGCCCGGGCTGAACCTGAGTATTTTCACCAATGCCAGGGAATGCAATACATGGCGGACGTAGAGTTCGTCTATGTCTTTCCTGGAAATCACATTGATTTTTTCGTTCCATTCGTGGTAGAGCGGACCTAACTGTTCGAGTTGGTTCAGCTGGACAGGGCTTAAATCAGGAAAATACTTTGTTATCAGGTCCAAGGAATTGAAAATTGAATATTGGTATCAGGAATTGATTTTATGTCTTTGGCGGCCATTGGCACAGTGGAAGCCTTGCTATTTTGCTATCTCGTTGTTTTTCAGAAGCTCAAAAAGCATTTCCCTTGAACGGAAAAGCTGGACCTTGACGGTTCCCAGGGGCAGATCGAGCTCTTTAGCGATTTCGTCGTACGAATACTCCTGGAAGTACCTCAATTCGAGCAGTTTCCTGTACCGTGGCTTGAGCTTTGCCACCATTCTCCGGAGTATGAGTGAGTTTTGATCGCGGATGATACTCTCTTCCGGATTGTAACCATCAGCCCGGGCGTTGTAGTTGTATTCGCCACTGACTGAACGGTCGCCGGAGGTAGGCTCCAAAGGGACGGTAATGGCCCTTTTCTTCCTCATGAAGTCGATGGCATTGTTGGATGCAATCCTGAAGAGCCATGTACTGAAAGCGTATTGAGGCGTATACTGCCGGATATTGGTGAAAGCCTTTCCGAATGCCTCAATAGTAAGGTCTTCTGCGTCCGTCCGGTTATTCACCATCTTTAACAGCATGAAGTATATGGTATCCTTGTAGCGTCTCATCAGATCGGCATAGGCCTTTTCGCTCCCATTTCTGGCGGCTTCTACCAGCTCGATGTCCCTTTTGGCATTACCTGATGGCCCCTGGCTTATTTCCATTTTCTCTTTTGACCTGAAAATACCTGGTTTATAATGAAGCCGACATTGATCACCGGCAATAATGCTTTGTAAATCATAAGCATAGGTAAAAAATTCTTCTCACCAAGCTTTTTGGTAGCCACAGCTATCCAGATCATTTCGAAAACAGGCAGAAACGACCATACGCCCAATATCCACAATCTCCATGGAGAAACAACCAGGAGAAAAACAAGTGATGCTGTTAGCAGCAAACGGCTGATCAGGTTGAGTGAGCGGAAAAACCGCTGACCTGCTGAAAATTTCCGCCGCATCATGATCTGTTTCTTTTTGAATTCAACCACGTCTATCCATTCTGCTTCACCCTCCCAGGCAGCAAGGGTGCTCCGGCTGACCTGTATCACTGTGTTTTTACGGGTTGCTATTTTGTTGAGGAACAATTCATTTTCGCTGAACGGGGAATCGAGCACAGCGGCAAACCCCCGCATTTCAAGAAATTTCTCACGGCGGTAGGCCATATTGAATTCAAAAACAGGCATTGCCACGCCGACTGCCTGTCCGGCACCTGAGAGCAGGTAGGATGTAAAATTTTCGAAACGCAGCCAGCTCTTGAAATTTCCTTTTGCGTTGTTGTAATGCATATAACCGATGGAGGCTTCTTTTTCAGTCTCCAGTCTTTGCATGTAATTTTTCAGCCATTGGTTGTCGGGTACCTGGCAGAGCGGACTCAGATACACCAGCCACTCATTGGAAGAAGCCCTGACACCGATGGTGATGGCCAAAGCATTGGGGAAATCGGTTTCCTGTATAATTCGGGTGGTTTTCAATCTGCCATGACTGATTTTCATTTGGGCGAGCAACCATTCGGTGCCATCCGTAGAACAATCGTCGACAACGACAACTTCATAATCAGGATAATCCTGGGAAAGAAGGGAAGGAAGCAATTCCTGCAGGTGGTCCTTGTAATTTCTTGAGGTGACAATCAGGGATACTGATGGATGGTTTGGCTCCTTATTCTTCTGTTTGCCGCTGAAAATAAATTTGATTATCAATAGCAAATAGAACAATTGAATCAAAAATGCGGTTACAAAAACGAGCAATCCGGCGAACTCCTCCGGGGTAAATTGAAATTGCAGTATATCTATTGTCATAATTCAAACAAAAGTTTACAAAAATACACAATGCGATGGAGAGTACCTATTTTTAGCCTTCTTTTTTAAATGGGCAGGGAATAAGCCGAAAATGATATTTTGCTAATATGACTATCTTTGTGTCATCAAATTGCAGGATCAGAAGATCCGGCATTGATAATAAAAACACTTAAACAGATCAGGCAATTCCATCTGATATTTGGGAATCATCTGATATACAGATGTAAATTAGTAAATGAAGTTTGAACTACAGCATAACTCTCCAGGTTCTGAAGCAAGGGCCGGACAGTTTCACACCGCACACGGGGTCGTAGAAACTCCGGTCTTTATGCCGGTCGGTACAGTCGGCTCTGTAAAAGGCATCCATTTCAAGGATCTCAGGGATGACATCAGGGCCAGGATCATCCTGGGGAACACTTATCACCTTTACCTCAGGCCGGGCATTGATGTGCTGGAAAAAGCCGGCGGATTGCATCGCTTTAACGGGTGGGACAAGCCAATTCTCACGGACAGCGGAGGTTTCCAGGTGTTTTCACTGGGAGATATCCGCAAGATCTCAGAAGAGGGAGCTAAATTTCAGTCTCACATTGACGGTTCCCGCCATCTTTTCACCCCAGAGAACGTGATGGACATTCAGCGATCCATCGGGGCTGATATCATCATGGCCTTCGATGAATGTACTCCAGGCGATGCTGATTATGACTATGCCAGGAAATCACTTGAGCTGACACAGAGATGGCTTGACCGCTGCATGAACCGGTTTGAAACGACACAGCCCCGGTATGGATATTCCCAGACACTGTTTCCAATAGTCCAGGGTTGTATCTATCCGGACCTTAGGATCAGGGCGGCGGAACATGTCGCTGGTTACAACGCGGATGGTTATGCCATCGGCGGACTCTCGGTAGGGGAGAAGGAGGAGGATATGTATGCCATGATTGAGGTTGTCAACAAGGTGTTGCCGGTTGATCGTCCCCGTTACCTTATGGGAGTCGGAAACCCGGTTAACATACTCGAAGGGATAGATCGCGGTATTGATATGTTTGATTGTGTGATGCCGACCCGGAATGGCCGGAACGGGATGCTGTTCACCAGGAACGGTGTGATCAATATCAGGAACAATAAATGGGCCGCCGATTTCAGCCCGATTGATCCGGAAGGAACTTCTTTCGTGGATCAGCAATACACAAAGGCTTATCTCCGGCACCTGTTCCAGGCAAAGGAGATGCTTGGCCCGATGATCGGAAGTATTCACAACCTTGCCTTCTACCTTTGGCTGGTAGACGAGGCCAGGAGACAGATTGTACAGGGTACCTTCAAAGAGTGGAAGGAACAGATGGTAAAACAGATGCGCAACAGGCTCTGACAGATCTTTTAATTTTTATCTTTGTCCCGGATGATGAACAACTATTTACAAAGAATAGACCGTTACATAATAAAGAGGTACCTTGGGACTTTTTTCCTGGCTATTGCCTTGATTATCAGTATTTCTATCATATTTGACATCTCAGAAAAGATTGACGACTACATTTCCAAGAATGCACCCCTAAAGGCCATCCTGTTAGATTACTACCTACCTTTTATTCCTTATTTCACCAACCTTTTCAGTGCACTTTTCAATTTTATTGCCGTAATCTTCTTTACTTCCAAAATGGCTGCCAATTCGGAGATTATCGCCATGCTCGCCAGTGGTATCAGTTACAAAAGAATGATGAGGCCTTACCTGGTGGCTTCAGGGATTATTGCCCTGATGTCGTGGATTCTCGGCAATTTTGTCATTCCTCCGGCCAACCTGTCCAGGGTGAATTTCACCAATATATATGTCAACTCCGATTATGTCAATTCCGAGAAGAACATTCACAGGCAACTGGAACCCGGACTTTTCGTTTACATGAAAAGCTACAACAACAAGAGTGATGTAGGATATAAATTCACCATTGAAAAGTTTGAGGGAAGTCAGCTGAAGTCGAAGCTTATTGCTGATTACATCAAATGGGACCGTGAAAAGAAAAAATGGGTAATCCACAATTACTTCGTGCGGGATATGAGTGGCCCGATTGAAAAAATTTCTACCGGAAACCAGATCGATACAACCCTCAGGATGAGCCCGACGGAGTTTGGCCAGCAAAATTCCAAGCAGGAGACCATGGATTACTGGCAGATAAATGATTATATCAAGGACCTGCAGTTGAGAGGTGTTGACAATGTATCCAGCTATGAGAAGGAAAAATACCAGCGCACCGCCGGACCGATCAGTACTTTTATCCTGACAATAATCGGAGTTTCCCTGGCCTCCAGGAAAACCAGGGGAGGTATTGGCCTGCATCTGGGGCTAGGACTACTGCTGGGATTTTCTTACATAATGTTTATGCAGGTGAGCACAATATTTGCCTTCAAAGCAGGGTTCAACATCCTGCTTGCTGTGTGGCTTCCCAATATGATTTATGCCGTCATTGCGCTGGTTCTTTACAACAGGGCATCAAAATAGGAACAGTTGAAGTAAATAAATTTGTATTTTTGTTCCTATAAATTGTCTCCGAATATCAGATCCTTCTAAGGATAAAACATAAGTAAACAACTACAGATTATGTCATTAAAAAGAAACATCCTTGATCTTCGCAGAAGAAAAAAAGAAGCTCAGCAAGGTGGTGGCGAAGCAGCCATAGGGAAACAGGTGGCCATGGGCAAGAAAACAGCCCGTGAAAGAATCAAAGCAATTCTTGATGAGAATTCTTTTCATGAATATGACCTGTTTGTCGAGCATACCGGAAAAGACTTCGATATGGAAAAGAAGGTATTGCATGGAGACGGGGTTATCATCGGCACCGGCACCATATACAACCAGCCGGTCTGCATTTATGCACAGGATTTTACAGTTGCAGGCGGATCACTTGGACTGATGCATGCCCGCAAGATCACCAAGATCATGGATCATGCCCTTAAAATGCGCGTTCCAATTATTGGCATCAATGACTCCGGTGGTGCCCGTATACAGGAAGGTGTAAACTCTCTCGCAGGTTATGGAGAGATCTTTTACCGCAATACAGAGGCTTCCGGTGTCATTCCACAGTTGTCTGTAATCCTGGGACCCTGCGCAGGCGGAGCGGTATATTCCCCTGCCCTGACAGATTTCGTATTTGTGGTTGAAAACATTTCAAAGATGTTTATTACAGGCCCGGGAGTTATCAAGACTGTTCTGGGTGAAGAAATTTCCATGGAAGAGCTTGGCGGTGCACTTGTCCACAGTGAAATCACCGGAAATGCCCACTTCTATGCCCTGAGTGAGGATGAGTGTTTTGAGCAGATAAAGAAGCTTATTTCCTACATCCCATGGAACAATACCCAGAAAGCACTTCGTTTTCCGACACAGGCCCCAACCTTCCCGGTCAGCATTGAAGACATTGTGCCTAGCGACCCTCACTATCCTTATGATATCCGCGATATCATCAAAGCGATTTCAGACAGTTCTGACTTCTTTGAAGTGATGGAGCTATTTGCCCGTAACATGGTTATCGGATTCGGCCGCATTGCAGGTAATACTGTTGGTTATGTTGCCAACCAGCCCATGTACCTGGCCGGGGTCCTTGATTGTGACAGTTCAGACAAAGCAGCGCGCTTCATCCGTTATTGCGATGCCTTCAATATTCCTATCGTGACGCTTGAAGACATGCCGGGATACCTTCCCGGGATTGACCAGGAGCATGCAGGTGTTATCCGTCATGGTGCAAAACTGTTGTATGCCTACAGCGAAGCGACAGTTCCGAAGGTCACTGTCATCATTCGAAAGGCTTACGGAGGAGGTTATATTGCCATGAATTCCAGACATTTAGGTGCCGATTTTGTCTATGCATGGCCAACTGCCGAAATTGCTGTGATGGGTCCTGAAGGTGCTGCCAATATTGTTTTCAGGAAAGAGATTGATGAAGCTGAAAATCCTGCCGAAATGCGCAAGCAGAAGATACAGGAGTACAAGGATAAATTTGCCAATCCTTTTGTGGCTGCCTCCAAAGGTTATATAGATGAAGTTATTGAGCCCCTTGAAACCCGTGCACGGCTGATTCATTCACTTGAAATCTCAGAGCATAAGGTAGACCAAAGGCCGGCAAAGAAACACGGAATACCTCCATTCTGAGAATTTAATGATCCCAAGTACAAAATTTTATGGAAGAGAATAAACCGAAATACGAGGTGTTCGTTGTCAATACCGCACAATACTATACCCTTCTTACCAAGAAGTATAATTTGCGAAAGAAATGGCAACCTATCGATCCTAATGAGGTACGGTCCTTTATCCCCGGAACCATACTTGAAGTATATGTAAAAGCTGGGCAGGAAGTACCTGCCGGCGACAGTCTGCTCAAGTATGAGGCCATGAAGATGCAGACTATTGTTGAGATGCCCTTTACGGGTATTGTCAAAGAAGTTCTGGTATCTGAAGGCGACAAGGTCAGGAAAAATCAGCTGATGATCATGCTGGATGAAATACCGGAATAACCGGGCAGCAGCAATCTTATTAATACCGGAAATGCCTGAATTCTGTTCTCAGAAATTCAGGCATTTTTTTTAGAAAGAGATACTGGCCGGCCTTGATGGCCGGAGATAGAGTATTGAAGATAAAAACGGACTTTGCACTGCCCTGATTTTCCCTGGGGCCTGGATAAATATGAATTTTTATTTGCCGGACTTATTCAGTAACAAGTCAAATTTTTCCTGACCGTCAAATTCAATTTCAAGATCACGGATTGGTTTTAATGAAATCTCAGTTCCGTTTTCACCGTTAAGAGAATAGTCGAATGGATTGTCAAGGTCTTTGATTAACAGGAACATGTATGAGATTATAAAAACAATCAGAAGTGTAAGGAAGAGCGATGCGTAGAATGGTTCAATCTTAATAACGATAAGCCCGAATGTGGTAAGGAACCCCATGGCTTCAACAATTGCATAAGCCGGACCCACAAAATTCGTAGCTCTGATGGTATCTATTCTCAATACCATCTTCCTCAGGTTGTTTTGTTCGTTCTTCATTTTAATGATGTAGTTTGCCTGAACACCTTCATTCTCAAAAGCCACGAAGAAGTCATTCATGTCGCTGATTTTGTTCAGAACTGAAATGGTTCTCTCCTTTTTATAAAACCATTCCATCAATGCCTTGACGAATGACTTTTGAAATTTGGCAAACTGAACGGCAGTATCTGAGTTTTTCCCCTTATAAATGGTGAGCGTATCATCAAAAAGAGTTCTGACGGAGGCCGAAATTTCACTTGGAATCTTTTCACTTTCCTTAAAATCAGATAAAACCCCGCTCATTAGAAATCCTATCAGGAATATTGTACCAGCGACTAAACTGGTGAACAATGCATTTAACTCCATAACCTCGAGTCCATACTTGTGTGACAGGAATTTCAAAATGGAGACCAGGATTACCAGTGGTAATATCTTAATTGCTATCAACCATTTTTGTTTAATCTGTCTGACTGTTTTTGCGGATGGATTTTTCATAGTGTGTTTATTTCTTGTTAATTACAGGTTTTTACGTCTCTTACAACGCCCCAGCCTTCCTTCATGATTTCTATCCGATGTAAGATTGACCTGTCTTATTGTTGATTATCAGTACCTTATTGTTTGTTGAATTTTTATTCCTGCATAATTGGTCCGGAAACCATTAATGTAAAGAACCTTTTCTCCTCAGAATTTTTTCAATTCTTTGCCAGATCCAGCTCCCTGAATACCTCCAGGATCTCCCTGGGAGTGAGGTTTTCAGAAGGTCCTGTGTTTAATTCCCTGAGAAGCGCAGTTGCCTCTTCGAGTAATTTCCCCTTGCCTCCAGGATTCAGTTCATTGATATTGAGGTACTGAATGATCCAGAATGCATTGACCTCATGGTAAAACCTTTTCAGGAAGTTCGTGATGTTGGAGCAGTTTCTTTTGAGTTCGGAGAGGCGTTCCAGGGTTCCTGTCCCGGACAGATGATCCTGCAAGTTTTGATCCAGTTGTGAAATCCCGGCTTCCCAGTCTGATCTATCCACTGTGTAAAAGAATCCGGGATCAGAAAATAGTCCTTTCAGGGTTCTGAAACTTTCCAGTGAATAGGCCGAATGGAGTTCGGGGTCGCCTGCCTCCCATTTTTTCAAGGCAGCGCCTGTCCCGAAAGGAACGCGGTGTGATATCCTGGCTGCCGGACTGACAGTGGCATCCTTAACATGGCCATAATCACCCAGCAATACAATTTTATGCAGGAAATGGAAATCCTCGCCGGCCTTGCGCCGGTTCATTCCTCCTTGTTTCACGTAGGCAGTAGCGTTAACTGCGAAACTGGATCCTACGGTATGGATGGCATGAGGGAAACCGCTCCATTGCATCGCATTTCTGAGGTAGCGCAGGTATATTTCGTAGCGAATGATTCCTTCACGCAAGGATGGATTCAGGGATGGGTCATCTACCGGATGGCAAAAGTTCAGGTTTACGAAATTATACTGCGGGTTTTTGACAAACGCAGCTTCAATGGAAGTAAGATAGTTGGCAGTGACGGTGCTGTCTGCATCGAAAGCGGCAAGGATACCCTCGCCGGTGCCTGAACTGTTCAGGATACGTATGGCTTCGTCCATGGCAATTTTTCTTGCCCATCCTACACCAGCCCATTTTGCAGGCAAGGCTGGAGCATGAAGGAGTCTTAACTGGAAAAAGGGCCTGGGGCTGTTTTCCCACCAGGATTTAACAGAATGGATCGTTCTTTTATTGTTTTCCATTACCGCCGGCTCCGAGAGATCGGAGGAGTTTACCACAACAATCACGGTCACCCCCGAAACAGGAGGAGTACAGCTAGCCAGGGAATTCAGGGAATTCAGCAAATCCGGCTCATCGTAAACAGGGATGGTAACAAAAAGCCGGCTTTTATTGTATGTATAGGGTAAACAATCCTCCGGCGACAGAGGTTGTTGCCGGTCCAGGTAGGTACTGAAAAGTGACATAAAGAGCAGATTAACAAAGTGATAATTCAAGCCCGAAGAATCCTGCCACCGTAAAAACTGTTTCTCAGGGTTTGTACCTCTTGTTCAGGCCTTCAGCAACAGCTTTGGTAATGTTGAATTGAGGGGAACCTTCCAGCATGCTGGAACTGTTGAGGATGATATCATATTTCTTCTCAGCGTTGTAGCTCTTCAGGAAGGAAGAGATGCTGTCTATGATCTGCTGGTTGATCTGCCCCTGCATTTCATTCAGTTTCTGGGTCAGTTCGACGTCGAGACGCTCGATCTCCTGCTGCTGGCCCATCAGGCGTTCCTGTTCCAGTTTGGCACGTTCTTCCGTCAGGAAGCCTCCACGCTGGACTTTTTCCTGGAAAGCAGCAGCTTCCTTTTCAAACTTAATCCGTTTGACGCTGTATTCTTTTTTGAAAGATTCCTGGTTGACCTGAAGACCTGCGGTAAGTTTTTTGGCCAGTTCATAGGTGAAAAGGACAGAGTCCATCTTGACGTAAGCGATAGCAGGAATATTTGCCATTCCGTCATTCGCAACCCCTTTTTGAACCATACTGCTCTTAGGTCCTAAAAAATGAAGCAGGTAGAGGATTGCAATTGCAAGACCCAGTACAATAGAAACAATCGTCGGATTCTTCATACTATAATATAATGATGTCGATAATCATGATTTAGAGTGACAAATATAACTGAAATGTTTAAAGTGCAACATCAGTAATTCAATTTTCCTTTTCAGAAATTTTAGCCGAGTTGATAAACATCATAGATTGTCAAATATGGCGTCATTATTTTTACAGGACCTAATGAAGGTGATAATTTAAAAATGATGATTAATCAGGCGATAGCTAGGATTCTGCCGCTGATGCCCAAGCAGCTGGTATGGATCTTTTCCAAAAAATATATATCCGGAGAAACGCTTGCTGATGCATTGCGTGAATCGCGGAAACTGAACGCTGAAGGCTGTACTGTCACAGTTGATGTTCTGGGTGAATTTGTGTCGAAAATAGAAGAAGCCGACCAGTATAAAAGAGAATACATTGAGGTTGTTGAAAAATTCTCTGCTGCCGGAATAAAGGGGAATGTTTCTGTCAAGCCTACCATGTTCGGCCTGTTGCTGGATAAGGAGGCTTGTTACGACAATATAAGGGAGATTGTAAGGACAGCGGCTGAGAATGACAGTTTCATCCGCATAGATATGGAAGATTCTACCTGTACTGATGATGAAATAGAACTTTTCCTGCGGCTCAAAAAGGAGTTCCCCCATCGTGTAGGATTGGTTTTGCAGGCTTACATGCGCAGAACCCATGATGACATTAAAAACCTGATGAAGGCCCACTCTCCGGATTCGCCATTAAATTTTCGCCTTTGCAAGGGCATTTATGTTGAGGATGAGTCAATAGCCTACAAGGGATACCAGGAAATCCGGGATCATTACCTTGAAGATCTTGAGTTCATACTGAAGGAAGGGATATTTGTGGGAATTGCGACACATGACACCTACCTTGTGGACAATGCCATTAAAATGCTTGAAAGCTTAGGTATTCCAAAAGACCGGTATGAGTTCCAGATGTTGTACGGGGTATCGTCCAACCTGCGCCGTTCAATTGTGGATAAAGGCCATCCGCTGAAGGTATATGTCCCGTTTGGCAAACAATGGTTCAGGTATTCTACACGACGCCTCAAGGAGAACCCGCATATGGTTTGGCATATCGTCAAGGCTATTTTTGTCAGAAGCTAGAACGATTGCCGTTTTCCCGTACCAGCCTTGATACCGCAGGTTATTGCTTTCCTGAACTCCCGCGGAATAGATCTGCCACCGATTTATCAAGGCGGTTCATCAGTTTCCATCGGTTGAACAAAGTTATCAGTACCAGCGAGGTAAAGAACCCAAGCACGGCACCGGCAATCACATCTGTTAAGAAATGCTGAAATAGGTAGAGCCTTGAAAAGGCAAGTAAAACTGCTGCAGTGAATGACAGGACCTGGATTTTCCGGTTGACTGAGAAGGCGGCCAAACAATAGAACACGGCAAAGGCAGTCCCTGAATGCCCGGAAGGGAAACTTTGAATTCCCCAGAGTTTTACACCCTGTACCAAATGGATGGCAGGTGTTAGTTCAATCACAGCGGCAGGCCGCAAAATATCCGGGAAAACATGGATCTTCAGCATCTGGATGATCAGGCCCGAGATCAGGAAGGCCAGTAAAAGGATGACACCTTTTCTTACATTCAGCAAAATTAGCAGTAGCGCAATGATTGCTGCTGTGATTCCATCTCCCAGGTGTGTGAAATATTTGAAAAAAATGTCGGAGACGAGGGAATTACGGGCATTTATCCAGAGTGCAATTTCAATTTTATCCTGGAAGAGCAGTAAAACTGAACACAATCCGACCATGGTAAAAAAGGGTGCGGTAAATGCTTTGGTCTGCCTCAGGAGTGCGGTCATGGCTGTCATAATTAAGCAACAAAAATAGACAAAGATTTAAATTTGTAAAGCCTGAAAAATCAGGCTTTACAAATTGTATGTGTTTTGCCGGACTGTGAGTCCGGGCAAGAATCTGCCGTGTTCAATTGACCTCAAGTTCTCTCCATCCGGGTATTTTTGGGAAGGAGCTATGGGGGTCGGACTGGTACCAGAAACATGTGGAGGCGATATCAGAGTGTTGGGCAAGGTACCTTCCACCCTGGTGCCATCCGAGATCCTGTATGGTAATTTTCAGGTCTTTCTCAAAACGTATTGGATCCATGATGTGCCACCTGTAGAGTCCGAACCGCATCATTACCTTGTAATCCCCTTCAGGTCGCAATACCTGGTGCAGACCTGCATAGGGAGTACAGAATTCCTTGTATTTGCCGTCCCTGTCAAAGTTGTAGGATCCGCAGAAATAGTCTTCGGTCCCCGTGCCGCAAATGGTGGGGAACTGGCTGTCGCCATCGATATAGAACTTGATTTCACCCTCGCCCCACCAGCCGTTGTTGGTGGCGCCCCAGGCCATGTATACTCCTACAAACTGCCCTTTACCCCTGATTCCGTCCACGATGGTATATACAGAAGTTTCAACGGGATTGGATCTGCGGAACTGGGCATGGAAATATGCAGCATCGGAAGGGACTTCAGTCAGGGTGTAATCAACCTGGTAATAAACCGTCATCTGGTCCTTGTCGTTTACGTTCTCCATGGTAATTTTGCATTTTTTACGGAAAGGCATCGGCCAGTAGCAGTTGAACGCACTTCCCGGGTTTACGCAAACCGGAAGGGAAGTAAGCTGGGCATATGCATTCCATCCCTGGCCGAAAAAATCCCCGACAGGGCATTCCACGGAAGGTTCTTTTTCATCATCCCAGTAAATACGTAAAATGGAGAATCGCCAGTTTCCGGTTGGTGTCATCCATATATGCTGTATGGCCCCGGGTCCTTCCATTTCTGCCAGTGTAAAGGTCTCTCCCGGCTTGATTTTGACATAGGGATTTACTTTCCAGCCCTGGCCAAGGTCGCGGGCAGCATTGTAGGCATTTGCCGTGTTGTTTTTATCTTTGTCGGCCGGGTCGGCCATGCCCCCTTTGCCTTTCTCTCCGGTAAAATTCTCCGGGCTGATGGAACGTGTTTTAGCATCGGAAGTTCTGTAGAGGTTTCCCAGGTTCATTTCCAGTCCGCTAAATTTTGACTGGGAAAATCCGCTGAAGGTAAATGCTGTCGCCAGCAGGACTAGCATGATTTTTCTGTTCATGATGTTAAGTTATTATAGTTGTAAACGATACAGAGGACCAATTTACTGATTTTTTTTGTACCTCACCGATCTTTCGGGTCTGTGGCTGACTAAAATTTCGTAACATCACAACATTTTTATAATATTAAAATCTCCATTCTTTTTGAAGGATTTATCGGAAATTATAGTCTATTACAAGGGACTGTAAAGACTTACGAGGTGACTGGAATCGCAGCATGTCATTGAAGACGAAAGGTTTTCATTGGAAGTAATCGTGGTAG
>CAZDLO010000025.1:8464-11742 GCA_964506325.1 uncultured Tangfeifania sp. | reverse complement strand
GCATGTTTACATCTCCAGGCATGAGAAGGGTGCCCGAGCTTTTTTTATGCATTTTGTCCTGATAACGGACAACCTGCTCCTTGGGTTTGTTCCTGCCCTGGCAGGCATGGTGCTCTTCTTCTCCGGGAGACTCAGCGTCGTCCCGCTTATTTACGCCAACCAGGCAAAATATTACACAAAAGTACTGTTCAGGGGGACCTGGCTGAGTGAAAGATCAGTCAATTTCAAAAAGGATACTACTGGTTAAAGATCAGCCGGTGAGGTGTCAGACGATCCTCAGGTGATCGCTTTTATTCTCTGCCAGAAGGGTGAATGAAAACCTGGAACCCATTCCCAATTTTGATTCAACAACAATGGTACTTCCAATCATTTTAGCAAAATCACCGGCCAGGGAGAGGCCGATACCGGATCCGCCATACTTTCTCTTCATGCTCAGGTCTATCTGGTAAAACCTGTCAAATATCTTTTCGAACTGATCTTCAGGGATGCCGATGCCGGTATCCTTCACGAAAAATTCAATTTTAGAATTTCCAAGGAGGTTGTACCCGAATTCAATTTCCCCTTCTTCGGTGAATTTTATGGCATTGTCAAGCAGGCTTTCCATGATGTCCTTAATTTTATTGCCATCACAGAATATGGAATACTTCGGGTGATCGTTGCCTTTGACTGTGTAGAGCCGCAGGTGATCCTTCTCCAGCTGACCCTTTTCATACATGAACTGCCTGTTGAGTTCGCTGACCAGGCCATTGATGTTGTAAAACTGGTTATTTACCTTTTCAACCCCGCTCTGTATTTTGGAGAGCTTTATGGTATCACTGAAGACATGTAGCAATATCTGGCAGTTCCGGACGATAATCTGCAAATAATTCATCCGTTCAGAGCGTGATGCTTCGTCATTGATCAGGACGTTGGAGAAACCGACGATGGCATTCAGGGGAGTACGAACTTCATGGGAGATGTTTTGCAGGAATGCAGCTTTGAGCATATCAGCCTCTTCTGCCTTCTTCCTGGCTTCTTCAATGGCCTGGATGGAGAATTTCTGTTTCGAAATATCTCTTGAGATGGCCATAACTGCCTGGTTGTTAAGCTTCACCATTCTCATTTCAAAGAAGCAGGTCCCTTTCCCCTTTACCTCAAGGGCATATTCAATAGTTTCGATTGAATTGTTCGCAATAACAGTCTGGATGGATTTATTCACCTGCTTGACCATCCTGGGGGAGAACCCAACCTCGAAGATGGTGCTCCCGATAATCTCAGAGGCCAGCATATCGATCCCGATGTCTGATTTTGGGACATAATCCGTGTAGGTTCCGTCCTTGTCAATGACAAAGAAAATATCCGGAATGGTCTCCAGCAAGAGTTTGTAGCGGTGTTTGCTGTTACCCAGTTCGGTAATAATTGATTTGATGCCGGTTATGTTTTCAAAGAAGATGATCAGGTTGTCTTTGTCGACGGGGAAGGAGCTTACCCTGAACCATTTTTCAGTGTGCGGAACCAGGATTTCTTTTTTTACCCGTTTCGAAGGGTCGAACAAGGACTGCCAGTCTACCTCGTCCCTGAAAAGTTTTTGAAACAGAAGATGGAGGGGCATGTCTTTGACCTCCGAATACCGGACTTCAAAATATTCTTCAAAAGCTGGATTCACATAGGTGACCCTGTAACCGGTTTTTTCCCCCAATTCATCCCTTTCTGTCGTAAATCGAAGGATACCTTCAAAATACTGGTGGAATATGCGGGTCTGGCTTTCGCGAAGAATGTGGATTTTCCTGTTTTTCTCCTTTACCCGTTGATGTGAAATGAGGTAAATGACAAAACCCCCGCCACCGATGATCAGGTAGACTATGACAGGGTGCAATGATCCTGCCTGGTTCCAGTTCACCTGGTAGATAAGATCTTTGGGTACTGTGGTTACCAGGTGTGCTGCCATGACACCTGTGGTGAGAACTATGTAGGACAGTATCTGTAAAGGTTTGTCTGACAGTAGCAAAAGCACAAATAGCACAGATGAGAAAAGGTAGATCTCGTAATGGAAAGAGGCTTCAGGTGGAAAGATTGCAAACCGGGATGAGATCATCAGGAAAAATGCCGGAACGGGGATGAAGAACAGGGAATTGAGCGCAGCATTTTTTTTACCCTCGCGAAGAAAGAACAATACGAGGATAATAATTCCGGTAAGTGATAGGGTGTGAGGGAAATAACTGGCGTTGAAATAATTTATAAGGTCGAGAAAAAGAACAACGACAGCCACTGCCAATAGAATAAGATTGGCATAGAAAAACAATCGTATAAGACCAAATTCCTGATTATATAATTGAGGGTATTTGCCCTTCAAACCGCTTACTGTTTTCTTTGGCATTTAGATCCAAAAGTCTTCTTTATGATTCGTAAATAAACACTAAATTCTGTCCCGTTTTTCTAAATGTGACATTTATTAGCAATTTTAAGACAGAGAACCCATAGATTTGCAAGATCAAATGTTTTTTAGGGTCAGTTCAATCTAATGCAATAATACAAAAAAACAACAATATGTCAACTGGATTCTACAATGTTCCGATTCCGAAGAATGAACCTGTGAAAAGTTATGCCCCATCCTCGCCTGAGCGTGCGGATTTGCAAAAAAAACTGCAGGAGCTGCGTTCCAATGTGGCCGATCTTGCCATGATTATTGACGGTAAGGAGGTAAGGTCAGGGAAAAAGACGGAAATGCGTCCACCCCATGATCTGGCTCATCTCCTGGGATATTACCACCAGGGCGACAAGTCGCATGTACAGATGGCCATTGATGCGGCTTTAAAAGCCAAAGCGGCCTGGGCCGGCACACCCTGGCAGCACAGGGCAGCTATTTTCCTGAAAGCCGCGGATCTTCTTGCGGGTCCATTCAGGGACAAGCTCAATGCGGCAACCATGCTTGGACAGTCGAAAAATGCCTACCAGGCGGAAATTGATGCAGCCTGTGAACTGGCTGATTTTTATCGTTTTGGAGTCAAATGCATGACAGAGATTTATTCCATGCAGCCCGAATCCAATCCCGGGATGTGGAATTACAATGAATTCAGGCCATTGGAGGGTTTCGTGTTTGCGCTGACCCCCTTCAATTTCACCTCTATTGCTGGTAATCTTCCGGTAGCACCCGCGATGTTTGGAAATGTCACTGTATGGAAACCGGCAAAAACGGCGGTATATTCAGCCAGTGTTATCATGGAGCTGCTGATGGAGGCCGGCTTACCGGCAGGAGTCATCAACCTGGTTTTTGTTTCGGGACCTGCTGCCGGAGATGT
>CAZDLO010000025.1:0-8364 GCA_964506325.1 uncultured Tangfeifania sp. | reverse complement strand
AATGCGAGTCACAGCTTTGCAGGATCAAGATGGGTCCACCGGAGGATTTTACCAACTTCGTTAATGCGGTGATTGATGAAGCCGCTTTTGATAAACTCAAGGGATTTATTGACCGTGCAGGGAAAGACCCGGAAGCAAAAGTGATTTTTGGAGGGAAATGTGATAAAACCGTAGGCTATTTCATAGAGCCAACGGTAATCCTTACCTCTGATCCGCATTACATTACCATGGAGGAAGAGCTTTTCGGTCCGGTAGTTACCATTTATGTTTACAAGGACGATGAGCTCGACCAGGCACTTACATTGCTGGATGAGACTTCCTTATACGCCCTCACGGGCGCGGTGTTTTCCCAGGACCGTTACGCGATTGATTATATAACCCGGAGGCTGACTAATGCAGCAGGTAATTTCTACATCAACGACAAGCCAACAGGGGCAGTTGTAGGCCAGCAGCCTTTCGGAGGTGCCAGAGGATCGGGAACCAACGACAAAGCCGGATCTGTTTTCAATATGCTCAGGTGGGTTTCCATCAGGACCATCAAGGAGACTTTTGTTCCGGCCAGAGATTTCGGCTATCCCAGTTTCCAGCCGGACAAATAATCTTCATCCGAATTAATTTTTTTTAGCAGGCAGATTTTCTAACTTTGAGGGGAAATCTGCCTGTTTGTTATGAAGCCACTGAGATTCAAAAAGCAATACGCTGTCTTTACGAACAAGTACCTGATTGCCTTCATGGTTTTCAGCGTGTGGATGTTGTTTATTGATGACAACAACTTTTTCTTCCTGCGGAAAAATGTCAATAAGGTAAAGGAATACAGGGTAGAAAAGGCCCATTTTCTGGAGAAGATCCGCAAAGACAGCCTCCAGTTGCAGGAGATGAAAGCCAATGCCAAAAACCTGGAGAAATTTGCCCGTGAAGAATTCCTGATGAAAAAGAAAGATGAAGATATTTTTCTTATCATTGAGAAGTAATTTATCGGATTACAGGGTTTGAATCATCTGGTTTACGGAAAAGATTTTTCCTGTCTGCAGTCCGCCATTTTTCACTGAATATTTTCAATTTTCTGCACTATGCTGCTTGATCTGGACATTTTTAAAATTGAGAGCAAGCTTTCACCAAAAAATGGCAGGGTACTCATCGCTGAGCCATTACTCCCCGGTGAATATTTCAGCCGTTCGACTGTTTTGTTGGTTCAGTGTGAAACTGAAGGACATGTCGGGTTTATCCTGAACAAGCCCACTGATATTCAACTCAAGGATCTTTTCAAGGAATTTCCGGATTTTGAGGCTCCCGCATTTCTTGGCGGGCCTGTAAGTGTGGACAAGTTGTTTTTCCTTCATACCCTTGGCGACAAGGTGCCGGACAGCCTGGCTATCAACGACAGACTATACTGGAGCGGTGATTTTGAGTACCTGACCTCACTGATCAGGGCCGGTCTGGTGGAGGAGGAAGAGGTCCGGTTCTTCCTGGGTTACTCCGGCTGGAGCCCTGGTCAGCTGGAAGCTGAAATCGCTGATCATTCCTGGGTGGTTGTTGAGCCGACTGTCGACAGCATACTTGCCAGTGATGAAAATTTCTGGACTGAGAGTGTAAGATCGATAGGAGGGAATGCCCTGCTCTGGCAAAATTTCCCTGAGAATCCGGAATTTAACTGAGGCCATTTCCGGCATGGAAGAAGGTCTTGTTCCCCCATCAAAATAACTTTTTAAGAGGCTTCATTCTGAGTTGCCTCTTTGGCCCTTTCGGTGCCTCACCCTTTTGCTTTCTGTCGGTGAAGGCATGCCTGATGTTGATGGCCGTTGTTCCAATGCTCAATTGACTACGAGGCATTCATTGTTCCAGGGTTGAATCAGGAAATGACCTGTGCTTCCTGATGGGAACTGTTACTTCCTTGTAATTACTGTGCAGCATAAAACCGGTTTAAGCAACATTTTCCTAAAGGGGTCATTCAAGACGCCTTTTCCTGCAAAATATTCTCTCCTGCCAGTCTGGTTCAAGGCGGCACGAATAATTTCCCCCAAACAATATGGTCAGTGGGTCATAATAATGATTGGCAGCTCAATATAGTTAACATAAAAAATACTGAAATAAATAGCATTATGAGGTTGGTATATCTTCGGAAGTTATTGATTTACATGTGCTTATTATGTTCATTGCCCTTGCTTAGAATCATTCCAATTAACGATATTATGATTTTTTTTTCATTCCCCGGTGAACAAAACCTGCCTCGCATTTGTTAAATATTAACCGACAAGATACTCGAATACCAAATCACGTATTTAAGAGGTCAAAGGAGGGTTCTTTCTGTTGTTGAATTTAATATAACCTGCTGTGATTAAGTGCAATACAAAATCAGATGATCAGTCTTCCCAATTGCAGATTGTTCATCGAAAATTTGAATTCAGATGTAGGTTTTCCACAAGAAGGATATTCTCTTTTTTGCTTTTGATGATACTTCTGACCGGTTTGGTTCAGAATCTGCAGGGCCAGTCACTTATTTACAGGGTGAAGAGCAGTGCCATCTGCCCTGCCACGAACGACACCCTCAAAGTGAATGTTGACGGGGGTGCAGGTCCCTATACCGTTGTTTACAATAACGGGGTTTCCAATGTTACGGTCAACAATTACAAGAGTGACGACGTGCAGGGGGATGATCCCATTATCGTTGCACCCAATGCAACCACCACTTATTCCCTCGTAAGTGTCACCTTCAGCTCCCCGGCGATAAGTTTGCCGGTTAGTGCCACTACGCAAACCATAACGGTCAATCCGCTGCCGTCTGCAATCGTGGTGAGTCCGGCAACTTCTTTTTGTCCCGGAGTTGATTTTGTCATTTCTGCCACCTCCACCAACGGCAGTACCTACCAGTTGTGGAACCAGGCCAACAGTACACAGATCGGAGTTTTGCCCTATACTGCCAACCTCAATGCCACAACTATATACACCGTCAGGGCCATCGGCGGACTCACTCCTGCATGTACAACAACTGTCGCTTATACTGCCACAAAAGACAATGTACAACCATCGATAACCTGTCCGGCCAACCAGAATCTCAGTATGGATTCGGGCAGCAGCAGTGCCACCCTGCCGGATTTTACCGCAAGCACCCTGTCAACCGACAACTGCACGGCAGAAGGTTCGATCGTTAAGTTGCAGAGCCCTGCGGCGGGAACGGCCTTGACTGGGGGACACAACTCCACGCAGATTGTAACCATGAGGGCGACTGATGCAAGCGGGAATTTCCGGACCTGTACCTTTACCGTGACTGTAAAAGACCTTGAAGCCCCTGTAATCAGCGGAACAGCCGTAAACGGCACCATTGATACAGATGCCCTGAATTGTTACTATACCATCTCCGGAACAGAGTTTGATCCGACTGTAAAAACGGATAATGTTGGTATACAGAAGGTTACTTATAAAATCAATGCAGGTACCGAAACCGGCACCACTGCAGCAACCTCACTGGCAGGTGTTCACCTGAACAAGGGAGTCAATGTCATTCTCTGGAAAGCCTATGACATCAATGGGAATTACAGTACCTGGAGTTTTACGGTTACTGTTGAGGATAATTCCGGACCGGTTTTTTCCGGTAACCCAACCGACCGTGATCTCAATATGGGCAACGGGCTCTGTACAGCTGTCCTTCCGAACTATATTTCCCTTTTGGGGATAACAGCAACTGATAACTGTACAGCACAGGGATCCATCACCATCACCCAGGATCCGGTTGCAGGTACGGTGCTTAGTGGCGGAGCTAATTCCGTGCAACAGGTTACAATTACGGCGACAGACACAAATAGCACCCCCAATTCCAGCACCACTTCCTTTAATGTTACCGTCAGGGATACACAGAACCCTGTTATCTCCTGTCCGGCAAACATTGCACTCGATGCAGAAGCGGGCACCTGCGGGGCAGTGGCCACCTATACCGCTCCTGTTGGTACCGACAACTGTTCAGGAGGGTTATCCACTGCGCAGACAGCCGGCCTGGCGTCCGGATCCATATTTCCGACAGGTGTTACAACGAATACTTTTGTCGTAACCGATGCAGGGGGAAATACCGCCACCTGCAGTTTCACCGTAACGGTCACCGATACCCAGAGTCCGGCCATATCCTGCCAGGGCAACCAGACGGCCAACACGGATGCAGGTCAGTGTAATGCTGCCGTTGCATTACCTGATGTAACTTTCAGTGACAACTGTAGTGGTTCATCCATATCATGGAGTACCTCCGGGGCTACCACCCTTTCAGGCAACGGTCAGCCCGGGACCCAGCAGTTCGCCAAGGGAGTTACCACGGTTACAGTCACTGTTACCGACACAGCCAGTCCGGCGCATACCGCCAGCTGCAGTTTCACGGTTACCGTTAAGGATGTGGAGGTTCCAACTATCACATGTCCTTCGAATATTTCAGTGAACAATGATTCAGGTTCCGGCAGTGCCAGCATTGCTGTTCCTGATGCAACATTCGGAGACAACTGTTCGGGATCCGCCATCACCTGGACAACCACAGGGGCAACCAGCGGCAGCGGAAGCGGTCAGCTTGGCACCCATGCTTTTAACGTGGGAGTTACAACAGTTACCTATACCGTTACAGATGGCGCTACGCCTGCCAACACTGCCACCTGCAGTTTTACGGTAACAGTGAACGATATTCAAAAACCGATTATTTCCGGATGCCCATCCAATATAACCCGTACCAGCAGTGTTGGCGACTGCACCGCAGTAGTAACCTGGACGGAACCCTCCGCGACAGATAATGCAACAGCGGCAGGCAGCCTGGTATGGACCAAATCCCATGTACCCGGTAATACCTTTCAACCCGGCATAACAACGGTTACCTATACTGCCACAGACCTTGCCGGAAATGTGAGCGAAGTCTGCAGTTTCACGGTAACAGTGACAGACAATCAGAAACCCGTTCTCAGCAGCTGTCCGGCCAATATCACAACGACTCCGGACCCGACCTCCGGATGCACCAGGAGCGTTACCTGGACTGAACCCACTGCAACTGACAATTGCACGATAGCCGGCAACCTCGTTTGGACCAAATCACATACCCCCGGGTCAGTTTTCTCTACCGGGTCGACCACGGTAACCTATACTGCCACCGACGCCAATGGAAATGTCAGTCTACCCTGCTCTTTTTCAGTGACAGTCAACGACAATGTGAATCCTGTCGCCACCTGTAAACCAGAAACGATCTTTCTGAATAGTTCGGGTGTTGCCTCCCTTACGGTGACAAATGTGAACAATGGTTCATCGGATAATTGCACTGCTGCCGGGGATTTGATCATAAACCTGTCAAAGACTACCTTCAATTGTTCTGAAAAGGGTGTCAATGTTGTTGTAATGACCGTGAAGGATGCTTCGGGGAACACAGCTTCCTGCAATGCGTCCGTCACAGTGGCAGATGCCATCAGTCCTGTAATTGTTGCCACTGCCGGAACTGTCTCATCCTCCGTCAATGTCAGTTCAGGGAACTGCTATTATGTGGTCAACGGATCGGTACTGGATCCGCTGGTAACAGACAACTGTTCGGGCGGGACCACTTTATCTTACGCGGTATCAGGAGCCACAACCCTCAGCGGGACAGGATCCCTGGCCAGTAAACAATTATCGAAAGGGGCAAATGTAGTAACCTGGACGGCCACCGATGGAAGTGGAAATAATGTCCTTGTTCCGCTCACATTTACCATAACAGTTAGTGACAACCAGGCTCCGCTGATCAGTGCGAAAAGCAACCAGAGCAGGACCACCAATACCGGTTGCGGATATACTGCCAGTGGAACCGAATTTGATGTAACCATCACCGACAATTGCAGCATCGCCTCCACTACCTACACCATCAACGGTGGCACACCTGTATCCGCAGCCACGCTGAATGGTATTGTGTTTTCCAAGGGAACCAGTTCCGTGGTCTGGACGGCTACAGACGGGACCAATACAAGTACACGAACTTTCCAGGTAACGGTGGCCGACGATGATGCACCCGTTATCACCAATATTGCCAGCATAACACAGAACGTATCTCAGGGATCATGCACTGCAGTTGTTACCTGGACTACACCGACTGCAACAGACAACTGCGACATTTCGGTTTCTGTTGTCCGTGTCCTGGGACCGGCGAGCGGAAGCACTTTCCCGGTAGGTACGACACCCATCAGGTACAGTTCAAAGGACGCCGCAGGCAATATCAGCCTCCTGAATTTCAACGTCATCGTCACAGATGGTGTAGCACCTTCCATTACCTGTCCGGCAGGAAGCACCCTGCTGTCACCTTTCCAGAAAACTGCAGGTGCAGGGGTATGTACCTATACTGTTGTGGGTACTGAATTCAATGCCACTGCAACACATGGATGCTCCTTCACCCTTACCAACTCTTTTGACGGATCTTCAACACTGACAGGCAAGAAGTTGCCGGTTGGAGACCACGCAATAGTATGGACAGCCACCAACGGTTCTGTCAGTTCTGCCTGTACGATTTATGTCCACGTCACCGACAATCAGAATCCCACCTATTCTTCACCCAAGGGAGCGGATCTTGGAGGCGGTAATTTTAGCTACGCTTATGTAAGGTACACCGATCCCGGCAAGACCTATTTTACAGTTCCCGGAACAGGGTTCGACCTGAGCAGCATCAGCGACAACTGCGGTACTCAGACTCCAACCTATGTGATAAGTCACCAGGGAGCAGCGGATATCGCCGGTACAAATTCCCTGGCAGGCGTCAGATTCGAGCGGGATGCAGTGAATCCATATACCATTGTCTGGACGCTGACAGATGTCAACAGCAATACAGTGACGGCACATTCTTTTACAATTAGTGTCACTGACAATCAGCCACCATCCTTTGTATGCCATGGTAACCTGTCACGCACTATTCCGTCGGGAGCCTGCAAATATTTGGTGAATACCACCGAGTTTGATCCTACAGCGCTGACTGACAACTGCGACACAGGGAGCCTCACACTTACCTATACCCTCGACGGAGTATCCGGTGGCGCACAAACCTCACTTGCAGGAGTTGAACTCCTGGGTGGAGAACATACCATCATCTGGACACTGAAAGACCTTAGCAACAACTCCACCACCTGTACCTTCAAGGTAACAGTGGTTGATCCGGTTTTACCGGTAATTACCACCATTGCCAATCAAACCAAAAATGCGCCTGCCAATTTGTGTTATTACAAGGCTGTCGGAACGGAATTTAATCCGACCGTTACGGACAATTGTCCCAATATTTCACTTGTCAACAACCAGAATAGTGGTTCAACCCTGGCCAATTTTGAATTTCCGGTAGGTATTACAGTAGTCGTGTGGACTGCCACCGACCTCTCCGGCAACGTTACCACCATGCAGTACCAGGTTACCGTGCTTGACATTACGGCTCCAAGTTACACCCTTCCTGAAACAGCCAGTAAAAACACTGCCTCTAACAGTTGTTACTATACGACATCGGGTACGGAATTTGATCCGCAGATCATCGATGACAACTGTACCAAGTCCAATTACACCATCATCAATAACAACAATAATTACCGGTCGCTTGCATTTGTGCAGTTTCCCGTGGGTACCACCAATGTACAATGGAGCGTCAGGGATAATTATGGCAATGAAAGCCTTAAAACCATCGCTATTACGGTTACCGATAATGTAAATCCGGTAATCAGCTGTCCGGGCTCCGCCTATACAAGGGTGGTTGACACCGGTCAGACTTATTATACTGTCGGGATTGGGGAGTTCAAGCCGGTAGCCTACGACAACTGTACACTGACATCCTATACCAACAGCCTGAACAGTACCTCCTCGCTCAATAATGTCCAACTGAACGTGGGTACGCATGTGATAACCTGGACGGCGCTTGATGCGGCAGGTAATTCCCAGACCTGTGATGTGACTGTCAATGTGGTTACTGATCTGTATCCTGCCATCACCGGTGTTGGGGATAAATGGGTCGACAATACCACCGGAACCTGTGGATATACGGTTTCCGGAACCTCGTACAATGCCACTTCTACCACGGTTGGAGCCACCCTGTCCAACGACTTTAACAATTCCTCCACCCTGAATGGAGCTTCCTTCCCGGTGGGGACTACCCTCGTCACATGGACGGCCTCCCAGACTGTCAATGGAACGACTTACCAGAATTACATCAGGTTTTATGTGTTTGTTACAGACGCAGAGCATCCTGCCGTAACGGCTCCGGATGACATCAGCACGACGACCAACACAGGTTGCTTTGCAACGATCGCGGTCCTTGGAACTCCAACAACCAGTGACAATTGCGCCATCTACCGGACAATCAGCAACGCCCCCTCCTATTTCCCGATAGGGAATACGGACGTAACCTGGTGGGTTGAA
>CAZDLO010000024.1:23577-38590 GCA_964506325.1 uncultured Tangfeifania sp. | reverse complement strand
CCGTTACCAGGCCAACATATCCGCTACCAACAATTGCAATTTTCATAGATGGTTTGATAAGCTTTTACAATATTAGCAATTATGGAAAAAATATGGACCTATTTCCCGCTTCAACCTGAAAATAAAGGTTCACCGTTACGCCATTCCCTGCAAAACTTAGCCGCAGTCAATTGCCGGGCAGTTCATTCATCCGGACCCAGGCTTCCCCACCAGTTGTTCTTTGGATCGAAATCTTTGGACAAAATTTTCATTCGTTGTTCTTCCAGCTGGGGGAGTTTTATCCCTGCAATGCCGTCAAGGTACTGCTTTTCGGCATTTGCCGAATACAGGGGGTCCTTTTCAGGAAATTTGGCCCCAACATCGTACAGGTATTTAAACAGTTTGGTGCTTAGCTCCTTAACCAGTACAGGGTGATCCCCAGCAATGTTTGATTTCTCTGAGAGATCAGTCTTCAGGTTGTAGAGCTCCTCCCGGCCATCCTCATAATAGTGTATCAGTTTCCACGCTCCCCTTCTAAGGATGGAGCATGGCTCCCCTCCCTGGTTGCCATAATGGGGATAGTGCCAGATCAGATCCCTTTCGGGAATTTTGCGGCCTTGCAGGAGTGGCAACAGGCTGACCCCGTCGTTGTGCTGGCCGGGACGAAGGGGCAGGCCGGCAAGGTCCAGGATGGTAGGATAGAAATCAGTGCCGGAAACCGGCACATCGCATTCTTTGTGGGCCAGTTTCATCCAGGGCACCACCATAAAATAGGGTTCGCGGATCCCTCCCTCCCACTGGTTGCCCTTGCCTCCCCGCAACGGGGCGTTGGAGGTAGAATAATTGTCTCCGGAAGCTACTCCGCCATTGTCGCTGGTGAATATGACGATGGTATTCTCCTCCAGCCCTAGCCTTTTCAATCCGTTCAGCACTACGCCAACGGCATCATCCATCGATTCGATCAACCCGGCATAGAGAGGATTGTCCTGAACCTGCCGGATGGGCAGATAACGGCCCATTTCATAACCTGAGGCAGCTATTCCCAGTTGTTCGGCTTTCTGCCTGTATTTCTCCCATTTCGCTTTTGTTGTCTGGACCGGGGCATGTACGGCATAGAACGAGAGGAATGCAAAAACAGGCTGCCCCGTTTGTACAGGGTTGTTTTCTTCCAGGAACCTGACCGTCTCCCGGGCCAGCCTCATGGAAAGCTCCTCCCCGTTTTTACCGTCCGGCAGATTAGGGTTACCATAAGGAGCAAAATAGGCTTTGGGGCTTCCGGCATCCCACCCTCCTTTGTTGACATCAAAACCATGGTCCTCAGGCCATGAGCCCTTGCTGCCCAAATGCCACTTACCGGCAAAAAAGGTTTTGTATCCTGCCTGTTTCATGGCTTCGGGCAAGATGGTGTATTCGGCCGGAAGGTTCCGGAGGTATTCGGCCGGCAATAATTTACTGAACCGCTTGGTCTCCCTCCATTTCTCTCCCGAGGAAGCCCCGATGTAATCTGTTATGCCATGCCGGGCAGGGAATTTGCCCGTCATGATGCTGGCACGCGACGGACTGCAAACCTGGCAGGCGGCATATCCGTTGGTGAATACCATGCCACGGGCAGCGATACGGTCGATATTAACGGTTTCATACAGCTTGCTGCCGGAACGGCTTAGATCATGGTAACCAAAATCATCCGCCAGGATAAACAGGACGTTCGGCTTTTTGTCTCCTGCCAGCGCATGACAAGGGTTTAAAGCAACGGAGCAAACAGCTGCGAGCCCCGATGAAAGGAGCAACTCCTGGATTCCCTTTTTCATAGCTTTTGATGGTTTTATTATTTAGAATTATTCTAATTAATTTAAAAAAACGATATATTGTCACAATTTATTCCCTGGCATTTTAATCTCCGTCCACCCTTCCACAGGAAGGGGTAGTGCCCGGATGAACATTGATGAACAAATCTGAAGTCTCCCCCTTTGGGGAGATTTAGAGGGGTCAGATTCAAAAAACAGGGTATTATTTCTGTTCCGCTACTTATTGTTGTTTTTCCGCAAGACCTGCCTTTTGAATTCACCCCCCCGGGTAGTTGCAGGGAAAATCCCTACTTCAGTCTGATCGGTTCGGCACCCGGAATTAATCCAATTTTCGGAAATTCAGCTTTGCTGTAGGGTATGCTGAAAAGCCATTTCTCCCATTGGCCGACAATCTGCTCCCACTCCGCAATAGACCGGGTAGGAAATACGGAAGGCCATCCGCCTCTACGGAATTCTTCGCTGACTCCGGGATCATGGATGGATGTACGCCATTCAGCAAGGATAGCCAGCATTTCCGCTTTCACACTGGCATAATCCGGATCGTCAGCCACATTCTGCAATTCAAAAGGATCCTTCCTGAGATCGTACAGTTCAATCTCCGGCTTGCTTGTCGCCATAAATTTAGCCTGACCTGCCGTGAGTTCTCCCTTCAGATTCATAAGATTAAGTATCGCCAGATCAGGATAGTTGGCCTCCTTGTATTGGCTGTACTGGCAGTAGGGCCTCTCCGGCATAAGGTTCTGTATCAGTTTGAACTCCTTCGACCGGATGGCCCTCATGGCATCGAAGGTCCAGTCCATCTTATCCCTGGAGGCGAAAACATATTTTCGTCTTGCCACCTCATTTCCAAACAGGTTCTTCCCGTGAAGCTCATAACCGGGCTTTATTCCGGCCGCGTCAAGTATGGTGGCGCAGATGTCTATGGTCATAACCATGTTTTCATTAATGCGGCCCTCCGGAACAAAACCGGGCCATCTGACAATCATGGGAACGACCATCCCCTGGTCGTACAGAAATTGTTTCCCCCTGGCCATGCATTTGCCATTGTCACCAATAAAAAATACCAGCGTATTTTCAGTCAGTCCTTCATCATCCAGCCGTTTAAGTAATTTACCAACTTCCCTGTCGACATTCTGCACAGCCTCCATTCCATTGGCGATATCCCTCCGAATGAATGGCACATCCGGATAAAATGGCGGAACATCCACGGATTTTATATCTACCGGCCTGATTGTATCCCGATTCCAGACCCTGTGAGTTCCCTTGAAGGACACCTGAGCGTAGAACGGTTGATTATCCTTTCTTTCAGACCAGTCTTTCCCCATAAAAAGAGGCCTGGAGGTGACGAAATTGCAATCTGTTTTCTTATCCAGAAGGCAGGTATAATAACCCGCCTCTTCCAGCAAATGGGGAATTGGCCTGATTCCGAACGGCAGCTCCTTCCTTATAAATCCCGGCCCTTCCGTCCGGTGCTGACCGCATCCGATGTACCCCTGGTGAAATCCGGTCATCATGGCCGAGCGTGAAGGAGAGCAAACCGGAGCAGTGCAGAAAGAATGATTAAACCGCACTCCCTGGGACGCGAGCTTGTCAATGTTGGGAGTCTGAACCCCTTTGGCCCCATAACAGGAGAGGTCATAGCCCCAGTCCTCAATCATGATCCAGATGATATTGGGCCTTTTGCCATACATTTTCTTGACGGCCGCCTTGCTTGCCGACACATTAAGAATAGCCAGGAATAAAATCAGTAGTTTATGCATGGAATCAAAAAATTAAGGACCTGTTAAAAATAGCAAGCTTCTGTGAATTTAGTAAATGAAATCACCTCCTGGCAAGGGTTATACAATTATTTCTTCAATCAGGGAACAGATTTTGTCCCATTAAAAGGTGGCAGAAGGGAATGAATGTAAAAATTCTTTGAAAATCAATCGATTACAGCGACTTATGTAACCCGGCGTTGGCAAAATCTTTCAACTAATCCAAACAACAACAATTTACAATTAAATTTTATATTATTGATTTACTGATATTTAGTTGAAAAATTTCAATAATGCTGCTGTTTTTATTGGAAATGCTATTCCTTTCAAAATCCCATCATTATGTGTAAATAAAATATTGGGATCAGGCAGGCACTGCAATACCTTTGATTTCCAGGATTTAGTCTTTATAAGACTCTTAATGTCAGCTTTATTTTTTTCAAAAATTGTTTCTTCGGCCAACTGGACGCGTCGACAAAATAGACCACTTTCCGCCGTTTTTCGAGATCAACCCTAAATTCTTTGAATTTTAAATATTTATATCCGGCACTTAAGGTTCAATAATCCCCGGCTTAGGGTAATTATTACTCCGGCGTGTCCAATATGAGCATATAACCAAGGATTTGATTGCTCCTGTTCAAATAAAGGGTATAAAAACATTCCTTCAGCTCCAGAGGGTATGCCCAAACCTGAAAGGCAGCCGATAAGTGATCAGCTGCCTTTTGCCTATATCCTCAAAGGGTAATCTGTTGTGCTATTTCAGTTGAACTTCCTTTTTTTCCGATCCCTTGATTATCAGTACCCAGTTATCGCAGGCTGTAGTTGATTTGCTAAAGCCATAATCGATGATATATTCAGTTCCCGTTTTTTCAATTTTAGCAATCCCATTGGTGAAATGTTTGCAGTCGCCGATGCGAACCAAAGTCTTGGTAATCTTTCTTGAGAAGCCAGTCTTGTCAGAACGGCTTACTTCGGAGGCACCATCAACTTCAAGCTTGTTATCTGTCAGACCAGGTGTTTTATAACCTGTAATTGTCCGAGTAATATTCTCCGAACGTTTTACCCACGAACCATCTGCCTTGGTCATTTTTACCTCACCCTGCCAGCGAATGGTTTGCTTGTCGTCAGCAATACTTTCATGAGTTGCTTTTTGTTCACCTTCAATCTTTACGCCATCAACCACAAAATTTTCGAAGCTGATTTTACGGGTTGCACCTTTCTCAGTCCATGGACCCGATTTTACAACGATCATCTTACCCGATTTTTTCTTGCCATCGAGTGCAGTACAGCCAGTTCCGAAATTCATAGTAATAGTCATGGGGTATAACTTGTCTTTTGGCGATTCCTTGGTAATCTTCGGACATGCTTCAATCTCGCCCGATTTCAGGAATAACATTTCATCGAATGCCGTATATAAATCGGCAAACTGAATCACGTCTTCAACAAACGATGCATTCGCAACTTCGTCGCCCAGCATCTGCATATTACTATCGGTAATTTCGTTGACGATGTTTTCTTTCTTTTGGCAGGCCAGCACAAACAGGCCCATTAAGGTCACTAGAAGAAATACTTTTTTCATGTCGGGAATATTTAAAGGTTTACTGATATGTCTTTTCAAAGCTAATAAAAATCTGAGTATCAAGAAACAAATATAATATAGAAAAAGTAAATTAAAGGCTGTCAACCTTTCATTAATGTTTTCTCCTGCAAACACAGTATCTGGCCCTAATAATATGGATCTAGCTCAATCAATTGAATTGAAAATGAGTCAGTCTGAATTGGAACTCAGTATTACTTTTAAAATATAACCAAAACTTATTTAAATAAAGGACCTGCAGAACTTGTATCCGTCCAACCTGATTGCTCAGAAATGGACGGACTCCTGATTAATCAACAATCGCAAAATACCAGATGAAATAGGCCCTGCCTTTGATTAGGTAAACATGTTCCAGCCTCAGCGTCATTATCACGGCACTCACTGTGTAAGGGCTTCCAAACTCCAGGTGGGGGGGCAACCTTACATACAACAGAAATGGTGGCATTCATGACAAATTTGGTTTACAGCCTGGTTTACATGACACCACTGAAACCACCCTAAAACAAAAAAATCAGTCAATCACAAAAAATGTAACTAACTGATTTACAGTGACCCGGCTTGGGATCGAACCAAGAACCTACAGCTTAGAAGGCTGTTGCTCTATCCATTGAGCTACCGGGCCGGCCTGAATTGGGTGCGAAATTAACAAAAATCCCTGAATCGAAGACGGTTCAGGGATTTTTTGTTTGGATAGCTGCAGCTATACCATAAAGATATTGTGCTCGGCGCATTGGGAAATCATCGCTTCGGGCCACAAACTGGCCTGGACCTCCCCAATATGGGCCTTGCGAAGGAAATACATGCACAGCCTCGATTGTCCGATACCCCCCCCGATAGAGAGCGGCAGCTCATCTTTCAGTAATTTCTTGTGGAACAAAAGCTCCTTGCGGTCATTGGCTCCTGCTATGTCAAGCTGCCTCAGAAGGGCTTCCTTGTCCACCCTGATGCCCATGGATGATATTTCCAGCGACTGCTGCAGCACAGGATTCCAGATCAGTATATCCCCGTTGAGACCCGTGTAACCTCCTGAATTAGGGGTAGTCCAGTCGTCATAATCCGGGGCCCTGCCGTCATGAATATCTCCCGAGCTCAACTTGCCGCCAATGCCGATGATAAAGACAGCACCATGGGCTTTGGTGATTTCATGCTCCCTCTCCTTGGGTGTCAGTTTTGGATAGCGCTGTAAAAGCTCCTCGGCATAGATGAAGGTGATCTGTTCGGGAAGTATCGGTTTGATGGAGGGATAGTTCTCATAAACTACAAATTCAGTGCGAAGCAGGACTGAATAGATCTGGTTGACAGTCTTTTTCAGGTATTCAATATTCCTCTGTGTGGCGGATATTACTTTCTCCCAATCCCACTGGTCGACATAAAGCGAGTGAATGTTGGTAAGTTCCTCATCCGGACGGATGGCATTCATATCCGTATAGATTCCATATCCCAGCGGGATGCCATACTGGGCCAGCATCATCCTTTTCCATTTGGCCAGCGAGTGAACAACCTCCGCCCTGGCATCGTTCATCTCTTTGACAGCAAATGATACAGGTCGTTCGGTGCCGTTCAGGTCATCATTGATGCCGGTACCCTTCAGTACAAACAATGGTGCCGTAACCCTGCGAAGGCGCAGTTCGGAGGAGAGGTTTTCCTGGTAGAAGTCTTTGATCAGCTTGATCGCTTTTTCTGTCTGCTTCAAATCCAGTTTTGCTTTATAGTTTTCCGGGAAAAAGAGCTTCATGCGTATAGTATTAGTAATTAATTGTTCATTTGGTACCTCCGGAAATTGTTCAGCCTATTGGATGAACCTTCACCAGTCGGGGTTTTCTGTTCTTTCAGATTTTCCTTGTGACCCTGTGAATCTTTCTGTCGGATAAAAACACCCGCCAGGGCCTTGCATCACAAAGTTTCACCAGGAAATAACGCTCAGTATTTGGAAAGAAAAAACTTAACCCCTCTCCGGATCTGCCGATTGTCTTTTGCAATAATACAAACTTAAGCAGATTAAAAAAACTGGATTTTGAACAAACTGCAATTATTGCTAAAAATGCGTGAAACGCTGAAAGAGGAAAATGCTTGTACGCTGCCAACGCCGTCCGCAAATGGCTTCCGGATTCAGGTTCAGCTGTTAACCTGAACAACAGGCCCGGTCCATATCGCCTGTCCCAGCTTCAACACAGCAGAGTCCCGGAATTTTCGTCCAGCCGGCAGATGGCAATCCGGGCAAAGAGCCCCGGTACCATCGGTATCCCGTTTATCCTTAAGATTAAATATTGATCACCAACCCGTCGTAGGCTGGAAAGACACCGGAAGGAAGTTCCATGTCCAGGTCTGCATGCAAACCCATCTCATGACTCATGTGTGTCAGGTAAGATTTTTCAGGGGCAATCCTTTCAACCAGGCTAAGCGCCTCAGCCAGGTTAAGGTGTGAAATATGAGGTTTCTTGCGCAATGCACAAATAATGAGGACTTCCACTCCTTTCAATTTTACGATCTCCGGCTCTTCAATGCGATTAAAATCAGTGAGATAGGCAAAATTACCAATCCTGAATCCATAAACCGGCAGTTTATGGTGGTAGAGCCGGATGGGTGTTACCCTGATATCCAAAACATGGAAAGGATCTCCGTCGATGGTTTTAAGTTCCATCTGGGGTGTCCCGGGATACTTGATTTCTGCGAAGGCATAGTTGAAGATGGTTTTCAGGTTCTCCGCCACTCTTTTCTCGCAGAAAATATCCATCGGAGCCTGCCTGATCCAGTTGAAACTGCGGATATCATCCAATCCGAAAATATGGTCTGCATGTTCATGGGTCAGTAAAACAGCATCCAGGCTTGTCACCCTGTGGGTCAGCATCTGCTGCCTGAAATCAGGACCGGCATCTATCAGGAATTGTGTTTCTCCTTCTTCCACCAGGATGGCACACCGCAACCGGTTGTCCCTCGGATCGGAAGACCTGCATACCCTGCAGCCGCATGCTATAACCGGGACTCCCTGTGACGTGCCTGTTCCTAAAACTGTAACCTTCATACAACAACTGAATTTGAATATTCCTGTTAATTTTTACCGCCCTGTATTTTGACCTTACAAACTCTGAATCAAAAAAATTGCCGGTCTTTTGTTGATATCCGGAACTGCCCTTTTCCATTCTGCAATGGTCTTAGTGACAACAAATTCACTCTCCATGGTAAGGTCTACTGCCACACAGAGCCGTGTTTGCGGGTTGCAAACCGCCAGGAGGTCTTCCAGCAACCTGGCATTCCGGTATGGTGCCTCGATGAAAATTTGTGTCTGCTTTTCCCTGGCAGAATTTCGCTCGATTTCCCGGATAGCGTTGCTCCGCTCTGCAGGCTTAACAGGGAGATAACCCAGGAAGGTGAAATTCTGCCCATTCATGCCGGAAGCCATCAGGGAGAGAAGTATGGAGGAAGGGCCAACAAAAGGCACCACCCTGATTCCCTTTTCGTGTGCGATTTTGACAAGGTCCGCCCCGGGATCAGCCACTCCCGGACACCCTGCATCAGAAAGCAATCCCAGATCAAAACCGCTGAAAATAGGCTGAAGGAGTGTTTCAAGTCCGGTTTTCTGCGAATGCTCATTCAACTCCATGAAAACAAGGTCGTCAATAACTATTTCCGGAACCATTTTTTTCAAATGCCGCCGTGCCGTCCTGGTATCCTCTACAATAAAATGCCGGAGTCCCTTTACAACATTCAATACCTCTGCAGGTATCACGCTGTTGACCGTAGATTCACCTAAAGTTGTTGGTATCATGTAGAGAATTGCCATATTGAAAGCTTAATTTTTTTTATCCCTAAAGATAATTTAACCGGGAGGGGGAATCATTCGAAGAAAGTTGACCCAAGGGACAACACAATTAAAATAATGGAAATGGAATAATAAACCAGAACCTTTCGGAATTTTTCCCTGTTAACGTGTGTACTGTTGGAAAAAACAAGTCCAAGGTTGGCGATGAAAAGGGCAAACAGCATCAAAACAATATGCTCGATAGGCCAGAACCTGTTGGACGCCATTTTCATGGTTACGTCCTGGTTGGCCAATCCCGGTACTGATGCCCTGCTGATCATCAGCAGGAACCCGAATATCAGCTGAAGATAGAGATTGACGATGAAAGTATAGGAGAGGATTTTATCAATCCGGGCGTACTCCCAATTTTTCAAATATCCTTTTATTGACCTGTAAAAAAGCCACATGGATACAACAAGGAACATCACACTTATCACTGTGTGCACATACTTGATGATTTGATGTTCGTTGAAAATCAGGATAGTTAAGGTCATATCAATCAGATTATCAGACAAAAATAAGAGAATTAATGAGTCGGCCGTCAATCACCCGAAAAAAACCAAAACACTTCAGGACAACACTGTGTCCGCAAGAATCCGGGCCTGCATGATCCGGTCTGCCATGCCGATACCATCCCTCAGGTTTCCCCCGATGACAAGTCCCGGGTACTGCCCTTCAATTTCAGCCACGGCCCTGAAACGCTCTCCGCTGTCTGCTTCGTATTGGGGGATAGCATTGGCATGAGGTATTATTCTGAGCAGGTCCGGATCAAATTTTTCCAGCTCCATGAGCTCACAGAATTCTTTTTTCAACACATCAATAACCTCATTTTCAGACATCCCAAATATCTCTGGCCTTCTCACACCTCCCATGAAAATGGAGAAAAGTGCCCCATCTTCGGGTGCTCTTCCGGCAAAAAGTGCAGACATGAATAAGACTCCCAGCAGGTCGCGGTTTTCCCTGAATGGGATCAGCGCACCAAAGGCATCAAGCTTCATCCCTTTCCACACACTGAACCCTGCCACAACTTCCAGAACCCGCGTATAATGCAGGCCTGTAATCCAGGAGAGCTTTTGGCTGTCGATAAATGGCATGACACTGGTAAGCTGATGGGCTCCAACGGTTGAAATTACCTTTTTCGTTACCAGGACATTAAGATCGCCTTTCGCATCTTTAAAAGACACTTTAAAGTGATCCCCGACAGGCTTAACCAGGACTTCTTCTGAATTCAGGAAGATCCTGTCCTGGCCAATGTTGTTCTCAAGAGCGGAGATTAGCGAGGAGATTCCGCCTTTGACCGAGAAAACACCCCTCGTAACTTTCTTTTCTTCTTCCGTTTTGGGCTGAAATTGCTTTTTGATGGTTCCGCCAATAAAGCTTCCATATTTTTGCTCCAGGTTATAGAGCTTTGGCAAGGCATATTTGGGCACCAACCGGGCAGGATCCCCGGCATAAACACCTATGATAAACGGATCGATGGCATAATCGAGAAAACTTTGTCCCAGCCTGCGTTTTACCAGGCCCGCCAGGGTCTCGTGAGGGTCCTTCCCTTTGGGCCGGAAAGGCTCCATTAATATCCTGAATTTATCCTTCAGACTGAAGAGTGGTGTTTTTACCGCTGATTTTAATCCTCCCGGCAGTGGTTCCCACCTGCCGTTTTTGAGTACATACCGCTTTTTGTTGTTATCGCTGGCTCTCTCCAGTTCACATTGTCCTGCCAGGTCGTCAAAGAGCCTGGTCACCTCAATATTGCCAATAACTCCCGAGTTAGGCCCCTCTTCATACAAAAATCCGTTTTCCCTTACCGAATGAATAACACCTCCTGTCCGTCCTGCCCGCTCAACAACGACAAAATCCACCCCCGACTTTTTCAGGTGATGGGCTGTTGCCATGCCGGTCAGTCCGGCTCCTAATATTACTACATCCCTCATGGTTTTACTTCCCGGCTATTAATTCTGCTAACATTGAAACAAGCTTTGGATCGGATTCAGGTAAGCTTACCCTGGAAACATGGGAAAAACCCAGTATATCAGTTGCATAGGGGACGATCTCATGGTCCAGGTCATACAGCGTTTCGAGGTTTTCATGGACAAAGCTGATCGGAATAAGTACCAGGTTGTCAATCCCTTCTTGCCGTAGGATTTTCAGGTGTTCCCTGATATCTGGTCCTATCCATTTCCCACGGCGCATCCCCGACTGGAATCCCGTCTCATAAGGCAATCCCATCTCTGTCGCGATCAATGCCGCACTGCTGCCGACAGACGCCGCATAGGTGTCACCGTTTTCGATATTGAATTCCGGAATGGAATGGGCACTGAAAACAAGGGTCGGATCCTGCAATTTATGCTTATCCAGGTGTTTTCCAATGTTATCTGCCCAAAATGCAATAAATCCAGGATGGCTGTAAAATTCACCAAGAACTTTAACGGTAAAACCAGGATCCTTATCCGTCACTTTTTTCACATCTGAAACAACACTTGAGGTAGTTGTCAGGCTCGCCTGCGGATACATCGGAACAACCGTAATATCCAGTATATTCTCATTTTTGAAGGCAATGAAGGCGTTTTGGATATCCGGTTGGGAATAGGAAAATGCAATTTTCACGGCAAAGGCATCTCCCAGCAATGCCTGCAAGGAATCAGCTGTCTTTCGGGTCGACTTCACAAGGGGGGTACCCCCTATCATTTGATACTTTTTCCACGATTTCCTGTACCTTGACCTGCTGATGATAAAAGACAGAAGGTTCCTCACCGTTTTCCCGTAAGGAAGGATAAATGGATCCATAAACATCCTGGAAAGAAACATTTTCAGCTCTTCCGGCGATTCAGGACCACCCATATTGACCAACATTACACCCTTCATAGACCTTTTCCCTTTTGGACTTCATTCACCTGTCAAACTTTAATCCTTCAATGCCGCACTTCCAGGTATTCTCTCCGGACCTGCCGTACAAGACTAAACTGTCCTGGAATAAACACCCTCACCGGTCTTCAGGGCAGGATCAAGCGCCATGGCAATGTTCCTGGCACAGAGAAAACCCTTCTCTGTAAGACGAATCTCATTGCCAGTCAATAGCATCAGTCCGTCAGCGATGAAGGACTCAAATTTTGCCGGATCGAAACCAACAATGGCTTTAACCTCCCGGACGGCCACGCCAAACTCTGCTGCCATCTCTTCCAGGTTTAACAAACCGTTGCACATTACGCCATTGATGGCAGAACGCACCAACAGTTCATCATTGTTCAGCTTATAACCGCGTTCAATGGCAAACCCTGTGGCCTCAACAGCCTCCATGTACTTCGTTATATCTTTAAAATTCTGGGCATAAGCCCCATAGAGCTGGCTGATGGATGAAGCTCCGAAAGCATATACCTGGCCTGTAGTTTCGCGGGTACAGTAACCCTGGAAATTCCGGTGCAGCTGTTTGCTGTTAAAAGCTTTTGTCAGATCGTCGTCAGGCAGGGTGAAATGATCTATGCCGATGGAGCAATAACCCGCTTCGGCTAACTGGGCAGTGGCCTGAAGAAACAGGTTCATTTTTTCGTTGGCATCTGGCAGCCCGATCAGTTCCAGCTGTTTTTGAGCCGCTTTCACCCACGGGACATGCGCATAGGAAAAAGTCACAATCCGGTCGGGCCTGATGGCTATTGCCTCAGCGATGGTATCCCGGAAACTTTCAGGGGTCTGCAATGGAAGACCATAGATGAAATCAAGGTTGATACCCCTGAATCCTTTACTTCTCAGGTATTTCACAACCTCACTGACAGGATGGCGGGGGACATCACGGTTGACAACGTTCAAAACTTCTTCCCTGAAATCCTGTATTCCCAGGCTGATTCTGTTGAATCCCATTTCATGAAGCTGGTCGATGTGCCTGTAATCAAGATAAGCCGGACTGCATTCCATGGCTATCTCCGCATCATCATCCATTACAAAATGAAGCCTGATCCACTCCATTATCTCCCTGATGTAATCCATGGAAATAGAATTGGGCGTACCACCTCCCCAGTGGATCTGGGTTACACTCCTGGACTTGTCAAGAAGGGAAGCCACCCTTTCAATTTCAGTTTTAAGTGCCCTGATGTACCTCTCGACAACCAGTTTCCTCTGGGCTATTACCGTAGAACAGCCACAGAAATGGCACCTTTTAGGGCAGAAAGGGATGTGGATGTAGATGGAGATGTTTTCAGGCTGCTGACCATTAGAAGCACCCAGTTCACGGATATAATCCGGGGTGGTAAACCCTTCATGGAAAAAATTGGCCGGGGGATAACTGGTATATCTCGGTCCGGAGACATTGTATTTATGGAGAAATTCACTGGTAATTTCCATTTTACATTCCCCTTCCCCAGTTGGTTTGCTTCACCCAGTCTACCACAAATTTTGCGTTCTCAAAAGGTATCCCGGGTATAAACCCGTGACCCAGGTTGAAAATCCAATTTTGCTCCTTTGAACCAAAATCAACATATTTCTCAAGGGTATCAGAGATCGACTTCTGATCACTGAACAACAATCTTGGATCAAGGTTTCCCTGCAGGCCAATCTCCGGGTGCACAAGCTCCCTGGCTTCCTGAATCGGTATTTGCCAGTCGATACTCAAAAAATCGGCATCTTCCGGTTGAATGTGTTTGATCCCGTATCCAAGGCCCTTGGGTAAAAATATGACCTTGCAGCCTTCTTCCCTTACAGCTGTCGCAATCTGCCTGACATAGGGCATCATCACCTCCTGGTAAAGGTCGGCAGGAATAAGTCCTGCATGTGTTTCAAAGATCTGGAAAGCAGAAACACCATGCCTTATCTGGTTCCTGGCATATTCAACAGACAGTTCAGTAATGGCTGCCAACAGTTTATGGGTCAGCTTTCTGTCCTTGTAAAGAAAAGTGACAGCTTCCGGAAAAGTGTGATTGGAACTCAATCCCTGGACCATGTAACAAAGGGTGGTAAATGGGGCCCCGCAAAAACCGATCAGGGGAATGTCTGCAGGTTTGGTGCGGATAATCTCGTCGATGGCATCATAGATGTAATTCAGTTTTGAAGCATCTGGGACAAGCTGCGAAACAGGATCTGCCATTTCCCTGAGCGCCAGGTCAAATTTCGGTCCTGAATCGGTAAAGTTTAATCCCATTCCAAGTGCTGCTGGTATTACCAGGATATCAGAAAAAAGAATGGCGGCATCCACCCCAAGATCATGCACAGGCATAAGGGTTACTTCCGCAGCAAGCTGCGGTGAATGCATCAACTCAGAAAATGTATGCGTTTCCCTGAGCTTAAGGTAATTGGGAAGTACGCGGCCTGCCTGACGCATAAACCACACCGGCGGCCTGCTGGTTTCTATTCCCTGTATGGTATTTAAAAATATTGAATTGGTCATAAAATCTTGTGGTAAAACTTAGTTTCGAAGCACTGCTTCATGAATTGCTATTCACCCTTCATTGTTCTCAACGCCTGAAGGTTGGCTGCAATGATCCTGTCGATCTCCTCCTCCGTGTGTGCGTAGGAAACAAATAGACATTCGAACTGGGAAGGGGCCAGGTAAATACCGCTTTCCAGGGATAACCTGAAATATTCTGAATACTGCGAAGTGTCTGATGTCATGGCCTCATCAAGGTTTGTAACCTGCTTTTCAGCAGTAAAGAACAGGGTCATCATGGATCCTGCACGGTTTATTATTGCCTTGACACCAGTTGATTCGAGGTTCTTCCGGATACCATTTTCCAGCCGTGCAGCTTTTCGCTCCATCTCTGAATAAAGATCCGCTGTCTCTTCGATCATCGACAGCATGGCAATGCCTGCTGCCATGGCAAGGGGATTTCCGGAAAGTGTACCTGCCTGGTAAACAGGGCCCATAGGGGCAATCATATCCATAATTTCTTTACGACCGCCATAGGCCCCTACAGGAAGTCCGCCCCCGATGATTTTTCCAAGGGTGGTAAGGTCTGGCATGATTCCGAAATATTCCTGTGCACCACCTTTGGCCAGCCTGAACCCCGTGATTACCTCGTCAAAAATTAACAAGGCGCCATATTTTGTTGTCAGGTCGCGCAAACCCTGCAGGAATGATCTATCGGGAACGACA
>CAZDLO010000024.1:0-23567 GCA_964506325.1 uncultured Tangfeifania sp. | reverse complement strand
AGGCTCCAGGATAACAGCAGCAATTTCGTTGCCCTTCTCCCTGAAAAGCGCCTCGACAGAGGCAAGGTTGTTGTATTCTGCCATCAGGGTGTCTTTTGCAGTTCCGGCTGTGATCCCCGGACTGTTGGGAATACCCAGGGTTATGGCACCTGAACCGGCTTTAATCAGAAAGCTGTCGCCATGACCATGGTAGTTTCCCGCGAATTTGACAAATGCTTCCCTGCCTGTAAAACCACGAGCCAAACGGATGGCACTCATGGTTGCTTCAGTACCTGAACTGACCATCCTCACCTTCTCGATGGAAGGAACAAGCCTGATGATCCGTTCGGCCATCTCTGTTTCATATTCCGAGGGTGCCCCGAAACTGGTGCCTTTCGCAGCAGCTTCGCTGACAGCCTTCAGGATTCGTTCATGAGCATGACCAAAAAGCATTGGCCCCCACGACGCCAGGCAATCAATATACTGATTATCATCAAGATCCGTTATTGTTGTACCTTTAGCCTGTTTCACAAAAACAGGGTTCATTCCGACACTTTTAAAGGCCCTGACCGGTGAGTTCACACCGCCGGGAATTACTTTCTGCGCTCTTTCGAATGCCGCTATGCTTTGTTTGAATTGCATCACTTCTATTTTGGTCCTTCTTTACTTTAAATATTAAATAAACAACTGTTTGAATTATAGTTACAATTTAATTGCAACCAACCTCCATCCTGCTTACTTACCCCTATTTCTGGTTTTTCAATATCCTGGCCGCTTCAACGGCATGGTAGGTGATAATGATATCCGCACCTGCCCTTTTGATTGAGGTAAGAATCTCCATCATGACCCTGGGCCCATCGATCCAGCCATTGGCTTCAGCAGCTTTCACCATGGAGAATTCACCACTGACATTGTAGGCTGCCACAGGCATTTTAAATTCATTTTTCACCCTGTGAATAACATCCAGGTAACTCAATGCAGGCTTAACCATTACGATATCAGCACCTTCTGCTATATCAAATTCAACTTCCCGCATGGCTTCATCCGTGTTGGCCGGATTCATCTGGTAGGTGGCACGGTTGCCAAATTTGGGTGCACTCTCGGCGGCTTCCCTGAAAGGGCCATAGAAACCTGATGCATATTTCGCTGAATAGGCCATGATAGGAATCTTGTAAAATCCGTGTGCGTCGAGCTGCTCCCTGATAGCCCCTACCCGTCCGTCCATCATATCGCTGGGCGCAATAATGTCAGCTCCTGCCTCAGCCAGTGATACAGACTGCCTGGCCAGGGTGACCAGGGTCAGGTCATTTTCAACATCCCCGTCGACTATCGTGCCGCAGTGACCGTGAACAGTGTATTCACAATTACATACGTCAGCAATAACCAGCAATCCTTTGGTTACAGGATCCAGCTTAATGGCCCTGATGGCCTGCTGAACGATTCCATTGTGTGCGCAGGCGACACTGCCGTCTTCATCCTTGTGGGGCGGAATACCAAAAAGCAATACAGACCTTACACCTGCTGCCACAATATTTTTGCACTCCTCCACCAACAGATCCACTGAGAGCTGTGAATTGCCCGGCATTGAACTGATTGGATTATTTACATTGGTGCCCGAACAAACAAACAAAGGCATCACAAAATCATCAGCCGAAAGTTTCGTTTCGGTCACCATATCCCTTAATACACTGTTGTATCTTAACCTTCTTAACCTGGTAGCTGGAAATCTCATAACTGTATTTTTTATTATTGTTGATAATATTTTACGATGGCCTCTGTCAGACCTTCGGCACTCGACATTTTTGCTGTCAGCAAGGGTTCAAAGCCGGCCTCGTGTATGGTTCTGGAGGTTGTGGCCCCAATACTGGCAATCTTGAGGTTACGGAGCAAATCCGTATCAACGAGGGAACAGAAGTGATTGAAGGTGGATGGACTGGTAAACAGCACCATATCGTACCTTCCCTCTGCCATCTGTTTCAATACTGCAGGATCAACCCGTCCGGGACGGCAGGTTTCATATACATTGATCCTGTCAACCTGGTTTTCTTTGGCCAGGAAACCTGTTAAGGTATCGTCGGCAAGGTTACCAAGCGAAACCAGGATCCTCCGGTTCGACGGCTGATGTAAAGCCAGGAACTCGGCGGCCATCTCAGCCGATCCATGTGAAGAGGAGGTAAAAGCCGGGGAGTACCCGTAATATTCAAGTTCTGACGCAGTTTTTGTGCCAACAACTGCTACTTTCAATGAGGAGGGTAGTTCTGTGCTGCCGGTAAGGCTTATCAGCTGCCCAAAAAAGTTTACAACACCATTCCGGCTGGTAAAGAAGAGCCAGTCGTAACCGTCCAGTTGTTTGATTTTGTCGGATTCCTCTCTCAGCAAAGTGGCGGCTTTGATCTCAATCATGGGAAGGGAAAGAAGTGTTCCACCTTGTGCCGCAACCAGGTCAGGCAAATTATCGCCTGCTTCAGGGGCACGTGTTGAAATGAATATTCTGTCTCTCAAAGGAAGCTCTGCTGATTTTTCGAACGGGTCTTCCAGCCTTATGTTCTTAAGAATTGCCCTGCCGCCCGTATTGAGTAAACTTTGAGCCAGACCCTCAGAAAGTTCAACTGCATTTTCAACCGGACCTGAAACCGAATCACACAGGTATTCTTCACCACTAATACTTGAAATAAAGCCCTTTAGTTCAAATTTACCATCACTGATCCGGCTGTAGCTTCCGACCGGAATCTGACATCCGCCCTCCAGCGTCCTTAAAAAGGCACGCTCAGCGTCTGTCGCAATCAATGTTTCACTGTCGTTGACAGCCGATACAACTCTGGCAATTCTTTGGTCGTCCTCACGGATTTCAATGGCAATGGCTCCCTGGCTGCAGGCAGGAATAACAAGATCAGGGTCAATCATCTCTGAAATATACTGATCCATTCCCAACCTCAACAGTCCGGCCCCTGCCATCACCATGACCGTGCAATAACCTTCCTCCATTTTACGGATGCGGGTATTGACGTTGCCACGTATCTCGACAATCTTAAAATCTTTGTTGATACGGAGCAGTTGTGCTTTTCGCCGAAGGCTTGAAGTGGCAATAACATCTTCTGTCGTTAGCTCTGCCAATCGCCTTTTTGTGGAACTGATAAGCGCATCCCTCACCTCTCCGCGTTTCAGGACGGCTCCAAGCACTACCCCTTCCGGGAAACGGGTAGGCAGATCCTTCAGGCTGTGAACGGCCATGTCGATCTCATTGTCGAACATAGCGATTTCCAGTTCTTTGGTAAACAGCCCCTTGTCACCAATTTTTGAAAGAGGCACATCCAGAATTTTGTCGCCCTTGGTCTTGACAACCACAATCTGGAATTTGTATTCAGGAAATTTCCGTTCGAGTTCTTCTTTTACAACGTTTGCCTGGTAGAGGGCCAGCTGGCTCCCTCTTGTTCCAATCCTTATGGTCTGCTCCATGCTCAGTTTTGTGCAAATAATTGTTGAACGACTGCGATGTATTCGCGGTTACTGCCGTTGTTGGTAACTGACTTGATATTCTCAATCACCATACCTATCAGTTTTTTCGTAATGAGGTCACCATACTCAAGTGCTCTTTCGTATTCCTCTTCTTCCCTGTTTTTAATGATCCCGTCGAGTACATTTTTGCTGGCTTCCTGGAAACTTGTTGAGATCGTTTTAAATGTAGGTGCCAGGGCCCTTATATTAAACCACTTCATGAATTCAGCCACTGATTCTTCAATCATTTGCTCAGCCATCAGAATTTCACCTTTTCTCTTTTCCAGGTTGTTTTCAATGACGTGGTTAAGTCCGTCTATATCATAGACATGAACATGTTCAAGGTCACCTACTTCCATGGCAACATTTCTTGGCACAGACAAATCAATGAAGAAAAGTGCACGGCCTTCACGCCTGACCATGGCTTCTTTGACCAGATCAACGGTAAATATTGGTTTTTTGGAGGCAGTGGAGGTTATCACGATGTCATTGACGAGAAGTAATTCATTCAGCTTATCGATATCACCTACTTGTGCCTGGTATTTTTCAGCCAGTTCTTCTGCTTTTTCCCGGGTACGGTTAACGATTGTAAAAATCGAACATGATTTTTTGATCAGGTTCCGGAGTGTCAGTTCGCTTGTCTGCCCAGCTCCCACCAGAAGTACGGGATGCGTACTAAGGTGATGCAATTTGCGGGCGGCAAGCTCAACTCCTGCATAACTGATTGAAACGGCACCTTTGTTAAGCGCAGTCTCTGTCCTTACCTGCTTTCCTGCCTTCAGGGCATCATCAAAAAGCTTGCTCAATGAACAACTGATAAGTTTATTTGTCTTGCTGATCTGTACCGCTGTTTTTATTTGCCCTACAATCTGGTACTCCCCCAAAGCCATGGAGTCGAGACCTGATCCGACATGAAAAAGATGAGAAACTACTGCCTCATTCTCCCTGTGATAGAAATATTTCCATACATCCTTGTCCGCTTTTCTGAATGTGAACAGTAAATTTTCAACATCGCCGGCACTTAACGGCACAAGCAACTCATTCATCTCGTAATAAATCTCTGTACGGTTACAGGTCGATAATACAACAGCACCGGATATACCGTTCAGTTTAAGTACCGGAACAAACCTTTTGATATCTTCTTCACAAAATACAAAGCGCTCCCTAACTTCAATAGGTGCCGATTTGTGGTTTAATCCGAGTAGTCCGATCATAGGAAGATGTCTCTAATTTGTTTTCGAAAGCGATATTAGAAACAGATTCTGTAGTAAATCTGAAGTTGGAGGGAAAATCCAGACCGGTAATCTGGAAAGCAAACAGGGTATTCAATGAATTTTCAGCCTGGCATTGATCGCTGGATTGGAAAGAAATGGCCGCAAAAACCGTAACACCCTTAATTTGTGCCACTTAAATCCACAAAAAGATAGGGAATACGAGAATTTGGCGGCTGCCCAGGAAGAAAGTATTTGGGCAAATATCAACCAATCGAACTATCTGGATTAAATCAAAATAAATGGGGGGACCTTATTTAAAATGATTCCATGTTGGTTTTCAGAAGCATACCTTCATGCGGTGAAGATTTTCAGAATACTCGTAGCTAATTGTCGAGCCATACATCGCACAAATCTTCTGTACGATTGCCAGGCCCAGTCCCAGAGACTCCGGAGAGGCGGATGACTTATGGAACCTTTTGAACAGAACCTCCATATCCAACTGGTGGTCCGGTCCGGAATTGGATATTTGCATACATCCGGGTTCGACCTCCAAAATTAATTTACCGCCTTTCACATTGTGCCTGACTGCATTTTTTACAAGGTTTACAATGAGCATCTCGGCCAGGTAAGGGTTCATCTGCCAAGTGACATCTTTGGAGATCATCCTGACAACCTCAATCTTTTTGTCCCTGATCAGGTCATCCAGGTTTTCAAGCAGGTTGCTGAAAATAGCTTCCGGTCTGACTGTTTTAGATTCAGGAAACTGCTTGTTCTCAATTTTAGCCAGCAATATCAGGGTACTGTTGTATTTAGACAAACGGATGGATGCTTCATAGGCATCCGCCAATGCCTTGTATTGCTTTTCGTTCATCTCTCCGGATTGCAGGAGCAATTCAAGCTTTGAATTGATAATCGCCAGCGGGGTTTGTATCTCGTGGGAAGCGTTCTCCGTATATTCCTTCAGGTTGAAATAATCATTTCTGATCCTCTCAGTCATGGTTTTCAATACCCTGTTAAGGTCTGAGAACTCCTTCACGTCCGATTCCTGCAAGGTAAAATCCTCGTGTGAATTCAGATCATATTTGTTGATCTTGTCGACCGTCTCATAAAAGACTTTCCATACAAACCTGGAAGAATACCTGTTTACTACCAGCAGGGTAATGATCAGAAACACTACCATCACCGTCATCGTGGCAACAATACGGACAATCAGGTTATCCGTTTCATCCAGGGATTTAAATATCTGGATGTAATATACCTGGTCGTTAACCTTCTGGTTGAATCCCAACTGCCTGAAAACCTGGTATTTTTCTTCCTCCTTGTTGTAAATCAGGGTATCATTGAGCCTGTCTTTTGACAATGCCTTTTCGACCGGGGTAACAAGCACAATTTCATTATTGTTGACAGGCTCAGCGACAGACGAATGGGCAGCAACCATCTGATTGACCAGGCTCATCTTTCTCTTTTCCATCTCCTTATTGACATTGCTGTCGACCTGGATACGCAACGAATAATAGAAGGCAATCACCCCGAAAAGATAAATAAACAGGGAAATAGACAGCAGATTCAGGGTGCTTTTTGTTAATAGTCTCAAGTTATGTCAAATTTATAGCCAAGTCCGTAAATTGTTTTGATGTAATCACGGCAGCCGCGTTTCAGGAGTTCCCGGCGGAGATTTTTTATATGTGTATATATAAAATCATAAGAATCAGCAGAATCCATATGATCTCCCCACAAATGTTCTGCCAGTCCTGCCTTGGTGATTATCTTGTTTTTATTGGAGATAAAGAATAGCAGTAATTCATACTCTTTCTTGGTCAGGATGAGTTCCAGGTCATTTACGAATGCCCGGTGCTCATCAGGAATCAACTTTATTTCATTAATTATCAACTCATTGCTTCCACTGAAATTAATGCGGCGATGAATCGATTTAAGATGGGCATTTAGTTCAGCGAGGTGAAATGGTTTGGTAAGGTAATGGTCTGCTCCTATCTCCAATCCCTCAATCCTGTTTTCCAGGGAATTACGGGCAGAAACAATAATGACACCTCCTTTGATAGATTTTTTCTTCAGCAACCTTATGAGATCGAGCCCGCTTCCATCCGGGAGGTTGATATCCACTACCATGCAGTCGTATTCATAGAGCTCGATTTTTTCCGTCGCTTCCTGGTAAGTATAAGCAACTTCGCACAGGTGCCCCTCTTCATCGAGATATTCGACTATTGCCCCCGACAAAGCATGCTCATCTTCTATTATTAATATCTTCATTTACAAAATCCTTCAATTACAAACCATCCATCTTTTCTGTCTGGAAATGCGCTGGGTCCTGTGGCTCAGCATGGATATACACCTCGCTGCGTTCAATTCGCCTGCATATTTCATTTTCAATTTTATCACAGATCTCGTGCACCTGCCGCAAACTCAATTCAGGGTCAAGATGCACATTTACTTTTACAAAGGTATCAGCCCCGGCAGTGCGGATTTTGAGGCTGTGAGCGTCTTTCACTTCAGAAAATTCAGCCAGGGTTTGCTTAACCAGCAAAATTGTTTCCTCAGGAGCTGTGTCCAGTAATACATCCACTGCCTTTTTACCCAGCCGGTAGGAAATCAGCAGCACTACAACGGCAACACCCAGGGCTGCCACCGCGTCAGCAAAGAAATATCCGAAATTGGCGCAGATCAGGCCTAGAAGAACTACCGAAGAGCTCCAAATGTCGGTTGAGAAATGCAAGGCATCTGCCTCCAGGGCACTGCTGTTGTATTTTTTTGCCACCCGGCTCAACGCCCGCGAACGCCAGAAATCTATTATGATAGAGCTGATTACAACAATATAACTCCATGAATTTACTTCTATGTGGGTACTTCCTGTGACAAGCCGGCTAATAGCCTCGTAAACAATCCAGACACAGGTAATCAGCAGCAGGAAAGTTTCGACTAAAGCCGAAAAATTCTCGACTTTGCCATGACCGAAGTTGTGTTGTTTGTCTGCTGGCTTGTCGGACACCCTGACCGAAAAATAAGTGATGATGGCAGCAAAAAAATCCAGTCCGGAATGAAGGGCTTCGGATAAAATTCCAAGGCTACCGGTAAGAATTCCGACAGTAAATTTAAATCCCGTCAAAAAAATGGCGGCGAAAACCGACAACAGGGCAACTTTTTTTTTCTCCCGGAGCATAACCTGCCTTTTGAGTTGAATACTACGCCTGATTTTATCTTGTAAAATTAACTGAATTTAATCATTAAATAAGAATATTTGGGACCGTTGAGAAGTTCTTCATCAGTTTCCCTGACTGATTAAAAAATGGAGCCGCTGCCTGTATCCCAGACTTGAAATCAGAAGTCGTTATAATTCTAAAATGAGCATTCCGGTTCATTAATGGAACTAAAAAAAGTACTGGAATTGCCGCTTAAAGTAAAACTCTCCCTGGGAAAAAAAGAGCTGAACAACTTGTCCCGATTCTTCCGGAGAGAGAATAATCTCCGGCGATTTTCAAGGTCAGTATTTCTGCTGGATTTCTCTCTTGAATATCCCCAAAGGAAGAAATTCAAACAAGTCGTATCATTCAGATTAACAGTAAGTTATTTATCCCAAAAAAAATAAGCAATCTCTTGCAAAAAAATGAACCCCGGAAATTTTTAACCAAATTGCGTTTGCCTGGCAACCACAAATATTTTATTGCAATATTTGCACCACGAAACTACTACTGCATAGAATACTTTAATGACTGATAACAAACGCCTGATATCCCTGGATGTCTTCAGGGGCATCATTATTGCTGCAATGATACTTGTGAACTTCCCAGGCTCCTGGATGTCGATGTACGAGCCACTCAGGCATGCATCCTGGGAAGGTACGACTCCGACTGATTTCATCTTTCCCTTTTTCATTTTTATTGTCGGTGTTTCTGTTACCCTGTCCATTTCAAAACTTTTGAGCAGTGGTAAGACCAAAAGGGAACTTGTAAAAAAGACGCTTTGGCGTACCCTGAAGATATTTGCAATCGGGATATTCCTTCGCCTCCTCCCGTCACTGAATTTCAGCAGTATAGAACTACCCGGGGTTTTGCAGCGCATCGCATTGGTCTATATGGCCTGTGCATTTCTGTTTATGTATTCAGGCTGGAAATTTCAGCTCTGTTTAGGTGCCGGTATTCTAACTGCCTATTGGCTGGCACTGCTTTTTATACCGGTTCCCCAATTCGGCGCCGGAATTCTGGAACCCGGGAAGAATCTGGCCAACTGGATGGACAGCGCCCTCATTCCCGCTTCCCTGTTGAATAAAAAAGGGTATGATTCAGAAGGAATCCTGAGTACTTTCCCTGCCATTGTTTCCGGAATCTCCGGGTTGCTGGCCGGAAGGATACTTTTGACGAAAAACACCAGGGAACAGGCAGTTATCTCCCTGTTTATTTACGGTATTGCCCTGGTACTGGCCGGAAGCATCTGGGGATGGTTTTTCCCTGTGATTAAAAAAATATGGACCAGTTCATTTGTCCTTTATACTTCAGGTTGGGCGATGATGGTATTTGCTGCGCTTATCTGGCTGACTGATATCAGGGAAGTCCGCCGGGGAACAAAAACCTGGCTGATTTTCGGCAGCAACGCCATAGCGATTTATGTGCTGGCCGATGTTTTTGAAACACTGTTCCTGAGAACCAACCTGCATGACAGGGCTTTTGCAGGATTGCTACAGATCGGCATGGATCCCCGAAGTGCCTCGCTAACCTGGGCCATATTCTCCGTCGGTGTCTGCTATCTTGCCGGCAGACTTTTGTATGAAAGAAAAATTTTCATCAAACTTTAGACCTGTTTTTTGTATTTTCGTCCCCACAAATCAAGTGAAAACAGTTTATTGATCTGATTTTCCTATTTTTCTATATGAGTCACAATAAAGGAATGTTCCAGCGGACCGAATTACTCATGGGTAAAGAGCTCATGGACAATATCATGTCGAAAAATGTAATAATTTTTGGCATAGGCGGTGTAGGAAGCTGGTGTGCCGAAAGCCTTATCAGGAGCGGAATACAAAATCTCACGATTGTGGATTCTGACCGGATCTGTATTACTAATATCAACAGGCAATCTCATGCAACAGTCCTGACGGTTGGCGAAGTAAAAACAGAAGCTTTAAAAAAGCGTTTGATGGAAATTAATCCTTCCGCACAGATCAATGCCATTCAAAAGATCTACAACAGGGACAACCATGATTTTTTTGAGCTGAACAACTATGACTACATCATTGATGCCATCGACAGCCTGGGGAGCAAAACACACCTGATCAGGCAGGCGACCCGCACAGATGCTGTTTTTTTCTCGTCGATGGGCGCATCCTTAAAACTTGATCCGACAAAGATCCGCGTCGGAGAATTCTGGGAGGTTATGGGATGCCCCCTTGCTTTCAAAATAAGGAAAATGATCAGGAAGGGTGATTTGCCGGCCAAGAAATTCATGTGTGTTTACAGTGCGGAACTCCTTGAAAATAAAGGATCCGGATCATCCTGCGGTACAGAAAAATGTTTATGCCCAAAAACTAAAAATGCACCGGGAGATGCTGAACTGGCAGACCATGAGTGGTGCAGCAACAAGGCTGTCATTAATGGTACAATAGCCCATATTACTGCCATTTATGGCTTTACACTGGCCGGATTGGTCATCCAGGATATTTACAACAGCGGGACGAAAAATCAAACCCCGGATCAAATTGATAAACTGTAAAATTTCTCTCCCAGAAATGGTTAAGATCAGATCTATTAAACCGTCAGACAACCAGTCATTGGCAACCATTATCAGGAGCACGCTGGCAGAATTCGGGGCCAACCATCCCGGGACCGTTTTCTATGATGCCTCTACAGATTCGCTGTTTGAAGTTTTCAACATGGAAAAGTCAGCGTATTTTGTTGCAGAGATTGACGGGAAAATAGTTGGCGGCGGAGGCATATATCCTACAGAAGGTCTCCCGGGCAATACCTGCGAACTGGTGAAAATGTACCTTTTGCCTGAGGCCAGAGGCATTGGACTGGGAAGGGAATTGCTGGAGAAATGTATAGCTGCCGCCAGGAATTATGGTTTCGGGCAAGTCTACCTTGAAACAATGCCTGAATTGAAAATGGCACTCAGGATGTATGAAAAATCAGGATTCAGTTACCTCTGTTCTCCCATGGGCCAAAGTGGTCATTTTGGTTGTGATTTGTACATGAGTCGAATGATATGATCACCAATATCCCGAAAAACAACAATACAATATATTCCGGCTATTCCAATACCCATTCAACCGAAACCGGAAATATTTAGTTTGAGATCACAACTCCGTGTTTGGCCAGCCTTTCAAAAAGCAACTCTTTCTTTATTGGCTTGGTAATAAACTCATCGCAACCAGCATCCAGTGCCCGCTGTTTATCGTCCGCACCTGAATAAGCCGTTACTGCCAGAATAGGGAGATCGGCACGCATCTCTCTGATTCTGGAGGCTGCCTCAAAACCATCCATACGTGGCATCTTCAAATCAATCAGTATGGCACATATTTCAGGATGCTCCTTACACATTTCTATAGCCTCCAATCCGTCACTGGCATGGAGCACCTGTATCATTTTATGTTTTAAGAGGATGTTTAGGTAAACGAAGTTGATATCATCATCCTCTGCCACGAGTAACGTCTTAGTGTTACCATCCGCTGCAGTAGGGATGACCAACTCTTTTGCCGGCGATGTGAACTGAAGAATCGGAACTGTGAAAAAGAAGGTTGATCCCTTCCCCTTTTCTGAATCCACCCAGATGGTTCCACCCAGTAATTCAATAAGCCCTGTCGAAATAGACAAACCAATTCCGCATCCTTCATAACCCCTGGTGTAGGAATTATCTTCCTGCATGAAGCGTTTGAAGATACTCTTTTTGCCCTCTTCCGATATCCCTTTCCCGTTGTCCTTCACATAAAACAGGAATTCACTCTCCCTGACTTCAAAACCCAGTATGATGAAGCCTCCAACATCTGTGAATTTGATCGCATTATCGAGTAGGTGCCTGAGTATTTTAAAGAGTAACTCCTTGTCTGTATATATTTTTTGAGAACCTGCTTCCGGTGGCAGACTAACCGACAGGTTTATGTTTTTCCTGTCACAAATGGTCTTGAAATGTCCTTTAAGATCGTTAAGGACGAATTCCGGTTTGAATTCAGCTTTGAAGACCTCCTGGTTTCCTGAAGAGATGATGGAAATCTCCATGAAATTGGTAACGGTACTTATCAGCCTTTCACTGCTTTCATTCATGATGTGCAAATATTCTGCCTTCTCTTCTTCTTTAAGATACGGATCAGTCAATATTTGCCCGAAACCCAGAATTCCGTTTAAAGGAGTCCTTATTTCATGGGATATGTTGTTGATAAAAGATGTCTTAAGTCTCTCACTGGATTCTGCCTTTTCACGGGCAGCATCCAACTCCACATTTTTCCTGACCAGCTCGTGTGTCCTTTCCCGTACCTTTTCATCCAGCACAGCATTTTGGTTCATCAGCAACTGGTTCAGATAGCTGGTGTAAAGCAGGTTCTTGATTCTTAAACCAACCTCCAGCAAATCAAATGGTTTTGTCAGAAAATCACTGGCTCCGCCCGACAATGCCCGGATTTTCGATTCCGTTGTGATATCAGCCGTCAAGATAAGAATGGGCAGAAAGACATTTTCAGGAATCATACCTCTCAACTGCTCCATGACTTCGAAGCCATTCAGAAATGGCATTGTGAGGTCGAGCAATATCAGATCCGGCTTAAAGCTTGGCAATAAATCAGCCACTTCCCTGGGATCAGTGGTCGTAACAATGTTCTCATATCCCTGCATTTCCAAAAAGCCAAACAAAACATCGACGTTTGCTTCCTGATCATCAACAATCAGGATATTTGCTTCTTTCAAGGAGGGATTAATCATCTGTATTATGTATTACTTCGTCAAAAATAGAAATTTTGAACTCATTCTGCTATACATTGCTTTACAAATATTGAAGAAAACCCAACAACTGAGGTTTTATCAAATAATATTCTGCTTTCGCCACCTCACACCTTACACGGTGATCGACAGTAAACCAACAACAGAGAGGCTTCTTTTCATTTTCAACCGGCAGTCCACTCTGCTCTTCTGCCAACAGGCAGCCATCATCGCTAAATAAATAATTGTCATCATTTTCACCTGAAATTCTGCACGATAAATAATACTAATCCAGCTGGAACTCCATGCATTTTTTGCTTCAGGGACTGATGTTGAAACTGTATAATGCCCGTTACCTTCGTTTTAAGTAATGCAGTGGAGCCGACAACATAAATAATTGAAAATATGTCAACCGGCAGGATTGTGCCAAAACAACAAAAGAGACCTGAGTCTCCTTTGAAAAAAAATGTCTGTTCCCTTAAACCGCATTAACCCGGTAAATGATGCAACCGTCCTTGGTGGTAATGGGAAGTTGTTTCTTGGAAATAGTACAATAAACATAGCCGTGTGCCCTGCACAATGATTTAAGGTCGGTCCAGGCCTCATAATCCCCGGTGGGAGTCTTGACCAGGATGATGTTTTTTCTGACGGAAGTCTGCATAAAATCTGTAGGTAGTCTGTTAGTAATTGCTTGTATCAGTTGTAGTTGAATGTCACAAGGAATGAACTCCGGTCTGCAAAATTTCCGGCAAGCTGTTTGTCATCCATACGAAGTGTTGCACCTACCCTGATAATATGGCTGTTGGTGCCGGAAATCATGGCAGCACTTGTGGTCTTGGTAAAATCCCCAATTCTTAAAGCATTGGAACTACTATTCCCGAGGGTAATGTCGCCGGCAGGCAGCGTCACATCAAATGTTGAAAGATCATTGGCAGCAACACTGAATGCAGCAAGTGTACCATTAGATGCCAGAATTGCTGACTGGCCGGTAATGTCGCTTTCTTGCATGGAACCCAGAACCACTGAGCCAGTTTGTCCTGAAATGCCGGCCCGGCTAAATGTAAGGTCTGCAGATTTCTCTATGACTGCCGGTGATACTATCTCAGCATATATATTGGAGTAGGCAGTGAGCTGGGCAAAAGTGCCGGATGAAAATACAAGGGCGATTATTGCTGTTCCGAAGATTTTTAATGCTTTCATCTTTAGAGAATTTGCTTTTTTAAGGTCAGATGGAATAGTCGGGCGAAATATTCATTTCGGTTTGTGACTTTTTAGCCACGGCTATTTCATTTGTTTTATTTGTTTTTCAGGATTCGTTTTGGAACTGCCACGATATCGTTTTCATTTCAGTTGCTGATTTGAAGATCATGTCAGTTTCAAACTTTTTCCCGGTTGTTTGTTGTATTGTTTTGTAATAGCAAAGATAAAGCGGCGGTTTTCCTCCACTAATAAGGGAAATGGTCAAACGACCTTCGGAAGGGATGATTCTGTTGTAAGGGAGGGATAATTTTTATGTAGGTCATTTCCTTACAGTAACGACTCGTGTTTTTGTAAGGACCTCATTTCGTGATACTTAAACATCAATCAATAGCATTGGTCAGAAGTGCAAAAATCGTAAATAACATAATTTTTACCCTGGTAAAGCAGGCGTCGGAACAGTAACCTGCTGAAAAAGCCAAAGCTTGACAACAATAATTTTCCTTATACTAATTCGGCGAATCTGGGAGCGTAAAGAAGAATGTACTTCCATTTCCCGGTTCACTTTCAACCCAGATATTTCCGCCGTGTTTGGTTACAAATTCCTTACAGAGTATCAGGCCTAACCCTGTTCCTTCTTCTTTTCTGGTGCCTTTGGTTGCATGGGCCTCATCAATCCTGAATAGTTTTGCACGTTCAGTATCATTCATGCCGATACCGTTGTCACTCACGGCAAATAATATTTCATCTTCCCGGAGATCAACCGAAAGAATGATTGAACCATTCAGCCTTGAAAATTTGATGGCATTGGACAAAAGATTTCTGAGCACGCTGCTGAGCATTGCTTTGTCTGCTGTGAAATAAATATCCTGTGGTGATTTAAGTTCAATTGATATTGACTTTTGCCTGGCGGAATCCTTGAGCAATTCAATTGTTTCATGAAGCAATAAATAAACATCCAGGTTCTCAGGATTGAAAACCATCCTGCCTGTTTGAGAAATTGACCATTCCAAAAGGTTTTTCAGCAAGTCCATCGCCTTTTGTGAGGATTTCTGAATAATTTCAGCATACTCATCAACCCCTTCATAATCTTTGGCTTTGACCTGTTCTGACAGGATGGAACAAAATCCCATGATGGTATAGAACGGGCTTCTCAAATCATGGGCAATGATGGAAAAGAATTTATCCTTGGTGGCATTTAATTCGCGAAGTCGGTTCTCACTCTCCATCAAAGAATTTTTAACCACCTTTTGTTCAGTAATATCCTGAATGGATCCCTGCAACCCGGAAATTTCCCCTGCCTGGTTTTTAACTGCCTTCGCTGTGACCCTGATCCAGACCAGGTTCTCCTGACGGTCCTTTATTTGCATCTCCTCATCAAATGGTATCCCATTTGTGACACAATCATGAATACTGGCCCTGATTTTTGTTGTCCATTCAGGAACCATAAAATTTATTGCCTCCTCCAGGGTTGGTGTATATCCGGCAGGCTCTCCGTGAATCTCTGCAACCACATCTGACCATAACACTTTATTGTCAGCCTTGTTCAGACTCCATCCGCCAAACCTGGCCGTTTCTCCGGCCACCCGTAAAAGTTCATAATTTGATTTCAGCATTGCTTCGTTACCGGAAATATTATAGACTGAATTTTCAGAAGAACCAACAACAGAACTGTCAGTACTACCTGGTTGATATGTATTGTCCTCCAAATTTGGCAACGTTTTGCCTGATTCTTTGTTTTTCATAAAACCGGTCAAATATTTAGGGTCAAAGTTCCTCTCCTTCAAAATAAGTATTGCCCCAGTTGTACTAAATTGTATCCAACGCCTGATTGATTGAACCCTCCGGCGAAAAAACCGGTACAACTACTGGAATTTACTTTTATGGTCTGTAATGCCTTAAATTCAGAACAATTTCTGATTTGATGCTAATTTACATGAAAGTTCAGGAAGAGCAAAGCGTTTAAGTCAATTAAGTAAATGGATATGATTTATTTCACCTTTTTTACGAATTTGACCCCCGCTAATTCTCCCCGAGGGGGAGAATTTAGATTTGCGTTCATATCAACACCAGGGCTTTCCCACCTCAATTGGAGGGGCTGGGGGAGGTCAAAAGATTGCAAATTGTGACATTTTATGTTTCCTTACTTTTCAATTTTTCCGCTCATTAATCACAAATGTACACAATTGAAATTGACCTGACCATCCTTTCACCATACGAAATGAAAATAATATCCAGGCACAGATTCCGGCCTGCCATGGGACCCTTTCAGGTCAGGCTTTGGGATTTGGTTTATAGGGAAGTTTGGCCATTTTTTCAACTTCGAGTGAAGGAAATCCAAATTCTTCGACGACCTTCCCCAGGATCAGATAGATCCCGGATCCTTTGAACGGATAATTCTTCAGCGAATCCGGGAAATGTACTGAATCAAAGAAGTTTCCCGCAGCATCGATGAAAGTGCCAAAATGCATCATCTCATTTTTAGAGGTCCTGACATACTTGAGAGTGACCAACCTTCCAACCATCCTCACCTTCCGGCCCAGGCACCGTAAAAGGTCCACTGCCTGAATCTCTCCCCTGAACCCGGACTGAAGCATATCAAAGAGACTGATGGAAACCGGGAAGCCCAGCAATTCAATTTCATCATATGCATCCTCAATGGGAGAATATTCAAGTACGGGCATTTCAAAAGTCCTTTGCTGTACCGGGAACATGGAAGCTGACTGAACCTGGACAGGCGCCTTCTTAAGATACAACTGGGATTCCCACAAGAGGGAACATTTATTCTCCTCAAGGGTACGGAAAGCACCAAGGCGAATGAGTATGATCAATTGCTCCCTGCCAATTGGAACGCGGTCAATAAACTCACTGACAGACCGGTACGGACCGTGGCATTTGCGTTCACCCAGGATTAAATCGATGGTTACTGTCTCCATGTTCTGAACATGTATGAATCCAATGAATATTGTTTTGCCAACAATCCGGGTATGGAGAAGACTCCTGTTGATGCAGGGCAACTCAATAACTGCGCCCTGCCTTTGCGCTTCATTAAAATAGACCCAGGTATGATAAAACCCACCGAAATTGTTGATAACGGCAACCATGAATTCCAATGGGTGATGCGCTTTCAGGTAGAGACTCTGGAAACTCTCGACCGCATAGGAAGCCGAGTGGGCTTTCGAAAATGAATACCCTGCGAAGGATTCTATCTGCCGCCATACCTCCTGTGCAATCTCTTCAGCGTGCCCCAACTCCCTGCAGTTTGAAAAAAATTTCTCCTTTATCAGCTGAAACTCCCTGAATGAGCGGTACTTCCCTGACATGGCGCGCCTGAGCACATCCGCTTCGGCAAGGTCAAGTCCGGCAAAATGATGCGCCACTTTGATCACATCCTCCTGGTAAACCATGACACCATACGTTTCGCCCAGTTGTTCCTTCATCACCGGGTGGAGGTAGTCGAAATCATCCGGATGATGGAACCTCCTGATATATTCCCGCATCATCCCTGATTTGGCAACCCCCGGCCGGATGATGGAACTGGCCGCCACCAGGCTGATATAATTGTCACACCGCAATTTCTTCAGCAATCCGCGCATAGCAGGACTTTCGATGTAAAAACAACCTATGGTTTCCCCGTTTTTCAATTGCTGCTTTACCTTCTCATCTGAAAAAAACCTCTCAACCTGGTGCACGTCGATCTCTTTCCCCCCATTTTCAACAATGATTTCAACAGCTTCCCGGATATGCCCGATGCCACGCTGACTAAGAATATCCAGCTTCTCAAACCCCATCTCTTCAGCAATATACATGTCCCACTGCGTAGTAGGGAATCCTTTGGGTGGCAGATCCAGTGCTGCATAATAGGTGATTGGCTCATCTGTGACAAGCATTCCACCGGCGTGGATTGTCCGCATGTTGGGAAAATCACTGATCTCCTTTCCCAGTTTTTTTATCTGCCTGGCTGTTTCATAATTGTTGTAATTATTTTCCGGGTCATTTACCAGCAGGTCTATCTCTTCCTTTGGCAGCCCAAAGACCTTCCCCAACTCCCGGTAGGTTGACTTGTCCCTGAACGTTGACGTAGCCCCAAGCAGGGCGACATGATTCCTTCCATACCGCTTAAATATATAGTCCTGCACCTGGTCACGGTCTTTCCAGGAGAAATCAATGTCGAAATCAGGCGGACTGGTCCTTTTGGGATTGAGAAAGCGCTCAAAATAAAGGTCAAGCTTGATGGGATCGACATCGGTTATCCTCAGGCAGTAAGCAACAATGCTGTTGGCCCCGCTTCCGCGCCCGACATGGTAAAATCCCCTGGACATACTGTAATGAACAACATCCCAAGCAATTAAAAAATAGGAGGAAAATCCCAGCTTGTCAATTATTCCCAATTCATGACTGATTCTCTGCCTTGCAACCTGGTTGTTCTTACCGTAACGGTAAATCATCCCGTCATTGGCAAGCTTTTCCAGGAGTAGCCTGTCATCCTCCCTGGTCTTGCTGTAAGTTTTCTTGTTCTTGCTTACCCTGAATTCCAGGTCTATGGAGCACTGATCCAGCAGCCATTCCGTATTTTCAATAATTTCAGGATAGTTTCCGAAAATTTCCCTCAGCTTCCATGGAGCTGCCATCATCTGATCGTTGTCGGCAAACTGGTGTGGCTGAAGTTTGCTCAGCAGTGTATTGTGTTCTATTGCCCTGAGGCACTTATGCACCAGCAGCGACTGGTCGTCCCGGAAGGTAACAGGATGCCATATGACCAGCCGGTCGGGATAATTCAGATAATCTGATGTGACAAGTTTGTTGACCTGGTGAGCACGCACACCTGTGAATTCAAAGTCCCTCAGGTCTGAACCCTGAACTTTCCCGAAAGGATAGACTACAAACACATTCCTGAAATCCCATCCCTCCAGGTCAAAATCCAGCTTTTTCATGTTATGCCAGGTCAGGTACTCATTCAATTCCCTCAACCCTTCCCGGTTTTTTGCCACGCCGATGAATACAAGTTCATCTTCATTTCGGAACTCTATACCGGCTACAGGCCGGATCTTCCGCTCTTTGGCCTTCCGGATAAATTCAGGAATACCCATTGAAGTATTGATGTCTGTAAGTGCCAGGACAGGTATTCCATTTACAACGGCCTGGTCAAGGAGCTGGTCTATGTCCATGGTGCCATATCTCAGGCTGAAAAAACTGTGGGTGTTGAGGTACATGGTTCTGAACTTATTTACTGAACATTCCGGAAGCTCGTCTTATGGCTCCCGCACCATAATGAAGCCGGATCTTATCCATCGACAGATACAGCCTGACCTGCTTCTCATTGTTGTCAAACAGGTTCAGCTGCTGAACTCCGTGAATCAGTCCGCCAAGCTTTACCCCTACCAGGCGGATCAGCATCCGGCGTTCATAAAGCCTCCTGAACAAGTCCCTGACAGTACTGATCAGTACATGATCAAACGAGGTGTATTCTATCTTTTTCTGCAGTGAATGCGTATCATAATTGGCATAACGGATCTTTACCGTAACAACCGAAGCCAGTTTTTCATGCTTTCGCAGTTTGAAACACAGCTTCTCGGTCATGGATATCATCAGCTGGTCGAGCATCGCCACATCAATGGTGTCGGTCTCGAAAGTTTTCTCCTTGCTTATGGATTTCTCCTCACTGTAGGGTACGACAGGCGCAAAGTCAATGCCATGCGCCCTTCTCCATATTTCAATGCCGTTTTTGCCGAGAACGCTCTGCACCATCTCCACCGGGACAGAACTCAGGGTCTGTATCGTAGACACCCCCATCGATCTGAGCAACTGGTAAGTCTTTGTCCCGACCATCGGGATTTTCCGGATAGACAACGGGTTCAGGAATGGCTGGACATTTTCTTTGCCTACCTCCTTTTCCCCGTTGGGTTTTGCCTCCCCTGTAGCAATCTTGCTGACTGTTTTATTGACAGATAAACCGAAGGAGATTGGCAGCCCGGTCTCGCGGATAATGGTCTGGCGCAGTTCGTGCGACCATTTGAGAGACCCCCAGTACCGGTCCATACCGGTAATATCAATGTAGTGTTCGTCGATGGAGGCCTTTTCGTATACAGGGGATTTATCCGCTATCACATCTGTAACCAGTTTTGAATATTTGGTATAGGAATCCATATCTCCGCGGATTACTACCGCTTCACGGCATAAATTCCTTGCCATTTTCATCGGCATGGCAGAATGCACTCCGTACATCCTTGCTTCATAACTGCAACCGGCCACTACCCCCCGGTCAGACAATCCGCCAATAATAACAGGCTTGCCATTCAGATCCGAATCAAGCAGTCTCTCCACCGAAACAAAAAAAGTATCGAGATCCATGTGTAATATTGTCCTGTCCTGTATCTGCATCTTCTTATCTCCGGGTATGCTTAAAAATCTTTCATTTATTTTGCTCCGATCAAAAAAAATATTACTTTTGACTATTATCTAATCATTTGCATGACTACAATATAAACTATTTTTTAACTAATTGGATATGTTTCTCTCTGAAAACATAAAATTTTTAAGAAAAAGGAGAATGCTGACCCAGGCCGACCTGGCTGAGACCCTGGGCACAAAAAGATCCAGTATCAACAACTATGAGAATGGCAGTACGGTCCCTCCGGTGAATGTCCTGATCAGCCTGTCTGACCTCTTTCACATTTCTGTTGACACCTTGCTCCGCATCAACCTCTCAGCGCTCCGTGAGAGCCAGATGTACGTAATCGAGCATGGCTCCGATGTTTTTGTGAAGGGGAATGAAGTGAGGGTACTGGCAACAACGGTCGATTCAGGAAACAGGGAGAACATCGAGATTGTCTCCATCAAAGCAAAAGCAGGTTACACCACCGGTTATTTTGATCCTGAATATATTTCCGGGTTACCCGCCTTTCAGCTGCCTATATTAAAAACGGACAAAAAATACCGTGCATTCCAGGTCTCGGGCGATTCGATGCTTCCGATTCTGGACAAGAGCTGGGTGGTGGGTGAATATGTACAGGACCTGAATTCAGTAAAGAATGACCAGGTGTATATCGTCCTGACCCTGAATGAAGGAATCGTGATTAAGAAGGTTAAAAACGAACTGGCAGAAAAGGGCAGCCTCAGAATGATTTCACTAAACACTGAATACACTCCTTACAGCCTGTCTGTCAACGAAATAAGGGAAGTCTGGAAATTTGTGCTGTATTTAACCGATGAAATACCCGAACCTTCCGACAATCAGCAGATTTTCAGCAGCCTTGCTGATATAAGGCAGGAGCTGGCTGAACTGAAACACCGGATGAGACCCTCTTGAACCTCCGTTTGCAAAAATGACTGCAATTAATTGGGGCCCCGGCAGATACTCCCTGGTTTGAGCAATTCAATACGGCTATCTGCCTGAAGGATGAGCGTGCATGCAAACAACTGTACCGGATGTGAAAACCAATGTTCCGCAGCACCCGGGATTTGTTGCTATTCAAGGAAGAGCGACAGTATCCAGATGGCAGCAAAAGCAAAGATTCCCATCACAGCAGTAGTGGTGGTCCACACCCGCAGCGTTGATTTTATCTCAAGATCGGAGAATTTGGTTACCACCCAGAAGTACGCATCATTGGAATGTGACAGGATCATGGATCCGGCCCCCATGGCCAGTGTCGCCAGTACCATCCTGTTGCCCGTATTGAAATCTAGTGCCGTCACCATCGGTGCGATGATAGATGCAGTGGTCATAATCGAAACTGTGGAAGATCCCTGTGCTGTCTTCAGAAATGCCGCAATCAGGAAAGGGACAAGAAGGCCCATTCCGGTGGATGCAAGGTAGTTGCCTGCAATCTCCCCGATACCGGTTGCCCTGATGACTGCCCCGAAAATTCCGCCTGCAGCGATGATGGCAAGTATCGCCCCTGCTTTTTCGATAGACTGGTCAAACAGTTCATTCAACACCTTGGCATCAATCTTGCGGAACAATGAAACTGCAAACAGGATGCCAATGATCAAAGCGATAACCGGCTCACCCAAAAAGGAGAGGATCCTCAGAACTGTGCTGTGTGCATCGGGCAGCACCAGTTGAAAAACCGACTTTCCTGACAATAACAAAACAGGCACGACTATTGGCAGCAAAGATCTGAACGGGGAGGGCAAGAGTTCGTCTTCTTCAATCCTGTCAAGGGTTTCAGGAGAAACCTGTTTAACTCCGCTTTCATGCCTGGTCAGGAATTTGATCCATAGAAAACCAAACAAACCGGATACAAGAGCGACAGGAATACCAATTAAAATCAACTGCCCGACGTTGACCGACATTGTTCCTGCAGCCGCCATAGCCCCCGGATGCGGGGGTATAAGACAATGAACGGAGTACAATCCTGCCGCAAGAACAGAGGCCATGAATATCATCGGTTTTCCCGTGGTCTCAATCAGTGACCGGTTGATTCCCTGCAATACAATAAAGCCGGAATCACAAAAAATGGGGATCCCTGTTACAAACCCTGTTGTATGAATGGCTATTCCGGCGTTCTTCTTACCGGTAAGTCTCAAAATTGCATAGGCAATACTTTTGGTTGCCTTTGTTTTGTTGAGCACAAGTCCGAGGATGATGCCAAATATTATGATTAATCCGATTGATTTCATGGTATTGCCGAACCCTGTCAACAGGGTGGGAACAACCTCCTGCAGCGGAAGAAAAACCATGGCAAGCACCAGGGACACCAGGAATATGGTGAGAAAAGTATTGTACTTCAGGATGGATGTACCAACCACAATGAACACCAACCCAACAAGAATTCCAAAAATAACCATCATAAATTCAAAGTTTTAGAATTTTACCATCTCAAATTCAGATACTCCGCGTGTATCTCTGTACGGATCGGCCGCGGCAGGTAAAAAGCTGCTCCTCAATTCTTCAGAGTTCACCAATTGATAGACGAAAAGGTTTTTCACAGTTTTACCGTTTCTTTCAATTTGCAGGGAATCAACAGGAGCCATTACTCCTGTATGTAAAGGCAATTTTTCCGGCTCTTACCATCCTGGTAATGTATTATTGCGTTCTATCCTGGTCACCTGAATGTATACAGGTAATTCAAAGTAAAATTCCAGATCGTCACCACCCCTACCGCCACGAATTTGGCAACATAAAAATTCTTTTTCATTTTACCGTGAACCAAAAAAATCACCAGGTTGTTGATTGCTAATCCAGCCACCGAAATTACCATAAATGAAAAATACTCTGTTGCGACATGCCGGTTTTCGCTGTGAAATGTCCAGAAACGGTTCAGCCAATAGTTGGAAGTGGCCGCCAGGATAAATCCCGCAGAATTGGCAGCGTATTTGTTGATCCTGACTTTCTCCTTTAACAGCCAGGTTGTTCCGAAATCGATGATCATTCCTGAAAACCCAACGGCACAGAATTTCATGAATTTCAGAAGGAATAACTTATCAATGGTCACTTCGAATAATGCATTAATGATGTACAGGTTCGGGGAATCTTTGCCGGAGTTTCTCAATCCGGCTGCAAAGTTACCTTATTAGTCCAGATTTTCAACGGTAACCGGCCAAGGTCCGGTGAGAAAACATTCCTTCTCAAGATTCTGCCTGTTATGCGGCAGATTAATTTTTGCGCAGGAAGACCAGGTCATGAAAATCGTAGCTGAAATCTGTCAGCGGTGATATGGCTTTCATCGTCATCCCTGAAGATTTGCCTTGCTGGTCGAGGGAGAACACAACAAATGCATCTGCATCCATGCTTCTGTCCTTCCATTTAACTACGAAGGTATTGCCTTTG
>CAZDLO010000023.1:24209-43255 GCA_964506325.1 uncultured Tangfeifania sp. | reverse complement strand
CCAACCTCATTGGCTCCTGCCATGGCCAGCTTAAGCCGCAACTCATTGTCTTTTAGTTTACTGGTCAGCGATTCTGCAATTTGCCTGGCGTGCCTGCGTGTATTCAGAAGTGATAAGGTAAGAATAAACAATGTTAAACTGAGGATTGATCCCATAATTATGGCAGTGTACGATATCCTGCTGTAAAACATCAATGATTTAATGTTTTGAGTCATGGTAATGTTCCAGATTCTTCCCTTGAAATCGAGTACTGCCGACGATTTCAATAAATCCGGACTGCTGTCGTCTGAGGAGCCTTCTGGTTTATTGGTGAAGAGCAGAATATTCTCTGCCTGGGCTTTTGTTTCATAAACCTCAATAGACAGGTTGGACAGTCCGTCCGTTTCAGAGTTTTTTAAAACACTGTTCATAAGATCGTTCATCCGGATGGGAGAATAAACCCAGCCTAAAATTGCTTCACGCCTTTGAGTGGTGGATTGTAAAGGCAAATTCTTCCTGTAAACAGGATGGTACATAAGTATGCCATTTTGCCGGTCGGAATCCGTTTCCTGAACCAGGGTAACTTTTCCGGTAATTGCAGGAAGGCCGGTATCCCCTGAACGCTCAAGCGCTTCCCTTCGGATGCTGTCGGTGTTCATATCGTAACCGAAAGCATTTAAATTTTTTCCCGAGAATGGTTCCAGGAATACTACCGGAATATAAAAATCTCTTTTCCCCTTGGGTGTGATATCGTATTCCGGGAATCCTTCCCTCCTGATTTGTTGAAGGTGATTTTTTAATTGACTATTTGGCACGATAACGGCGTATCCGACTCCCTGGATGCCTGACGGAAATCCCGCTGCACCTGATTCTTCCATGAACAGGTGCCACTCTTCTCTTGTAACGGTATCCGAGACACTGATAAGGGCTGAGGCACAGCTAAGTAATCTTGCCTGTGATTGAAGCTTGTCGGTTATTTTTCCTCGGATATGCTGGTTGTAGTGTTCCAGCTTTTCTTCTCCCCTTTTTCCCAGGTATTTGTTGAGTGTGTTAATGCGTGAAAAGGTCATAGCCATCCCACAGGCTAGTACAAGCAAGGAAATGAAAATATTTTTGGCTGATGACGAGAACAGTTGTCTGACCAGTAATAACGAGGACCTCATAAGAAGATTTAAGCGAATCAAATAGAATAAACAATTTTGTTACCGGATTGTTCAGTTCCATTCAAAAAAAAATCGCCGTTTTCTTACCACGGATCAACTCATACAATTTCCTGTTCAAGGGAATGCATTGACCGGAATTTTTTCCGGTTTAATTGATGCTGCTACAAGGTACCTCTTCACATAGTACCTGATAGCTTTTATTCAGGGGAAAATATCATCCTGGTGGTCGCATTGGATACCACTTTATCTTCGGAAAAATAGTCGCTGTGGTATAGGTTGTTAACGTATATTTCTGTCTGATCGCAATAGTTAGGGCTGCCCGGAATACCGGATGTCCCCGTGGGTATAACCGTCGCAGACCTGTCCCAGCCTGCCAGGTCGAAAACATGTCTTTGCGAGGCACCATGGTCGGCAGAATAGCCATTGTTGTAAGAATAGGAGTACGGGCAAACAGTGTGGTAGCTTCCGGGAACGCCATAAGTACTAGTGTTCATCCCAAAAACCAGGTCCAATATCCTGAGTTTTCCCAGGGGATGGTGGATGGTCAACGTGTGGACTTTCTCCCATTGCCAGTCGGCAGGGTTCCTGCCAAGCTTTTCAGCCAGGTTTTTAACTGTTGTCTTGAAGCCTGAAACCACAACATCGTCAAAGGTTTCCTTTTTTTCGGTCGTGATGTTATCAAACCAAACAGGGGTGGTTGATTTTAATGCGCTGGCTACCAGGTGCTGTCCCATGGTCTTGTTTCCAAGTACCCGGGTCGTAAGTTCAGGGTCCAGTTCATCGGAGATCATCTCCCTGATAAGGTTCATGAACAATGTTTCGAAAATGGTTGCTGCAGCACTTTCCCGTGCCACATCACCATCCCATTCCCGAAGCAGTTGGAGTGCTTTCAGTTCAGATTCATCATTTAGTCCGCTTTTTCCCAGTGCCCCAACAAATTTGTCAAGGTAGGCATCTGCCAGTTTTGATTTGCAGTCCGACTGCATGGCCTGGAAATCTGCCACATTCAATTTTTCTTTTGCTTCAAGCATCTCCCTGATTCGCTCAATCCGTGTAGGTGGTGAGAACCAATGACCTATATAGTAGGGGTAATCCTCCGGAGCAGTTTTGTTATTGGCTGACGATACATAACCTCTCCCGGGATTGTATTCATTCGGCAATTCTTCAAAGGGAACGTAGCCCTTCCAGTCGAACTCTACCGTCTCCCCTGAATGTATGGAGAATCCATCACCTTTGCGGATTGGAACCCCGGCGCTGCATTGAAGGCCAATGTTGCCTTTCACATCTGCATAAACGATATTCTGGCTGGCCGACCTGAATGTGCTGACTGCATCGCGGAACTCATTCCAGTTTTTAGCCCGGTTCAGCAAATAGACGGCACGAACTTCATTGCTGTAGTCAAATCCCGACCAGCACATGGAAAGTTGCTTGTCCTTTATCTCCTTTATTTCCGACACAAGCGGTCCCCGGTGTGTATAGCGCAGCGTTTTTTCAACGATTTCACCATCCTTTGTTCTTATACGGATGTTTTCAATCCTCATCGGTTTCCATTCTCCGTTAAAAAAGTACTTATCCTGGCTGTCATTTATTTTTTCCTGGTAGAAGTCCAGGTTGTCAACTGCTACATTGGTCATCCCCCAGGCGATAGAATCATTGTGGCCGCTTATTACCATCGGTTGACCAGGCAAAGCAACACCGGAGACATTCAGCTTTCCCGGGATTACCTGGTGTATTTGCATCCAGATGCCCGGTGCGTTGAGCGAAAGATGCATATCGTTGGCCAGCAAGGGTTTGCCGGTCTCACTTTTGTTGCCCGACACTGCCCAGTTGTTGCTGGAATTGAAAACTTCAACTCCCAGCTCATTCAGTTTATCAAGGGAGGAAAGCGTGCTGGCCGCCAGTGATTTTTGCTGTAGTTTGAAGTCAGGGAAAACCGGAACCGGCTGGTTTTTCATATCGGGAACGATGGCGCAGAGATGAGCCGAATCAAGTTTGGCAGCCAGACTTGTCAAAAGGAGATCTTCAGTCCAGCCGTGCATGAGGTCCCAACCCATGTACCCAACCATGTTAAACGAATGTTCAATTTCCCAGTGCTCGGGTTTGTAGCCAAGGATTATAAATTCAGGAGGCAGTTTGTCGGTATGCGAATCGATGAAAAGGTTTACTCCGGTTGCAAAATCCTTCAATGCCTCCAGTACGGCAGGGTCAGTTTTTTCAATGACTTTCGCTGATTTGGCAGGCATCTGCAGCGACCTCATTACCAGGTCTGTTTTAACCATGTCTTTCCCAAATATTTCGGACAGCCTTCCTGTTGTCACCCGGCGAAGAAGGTCCATTTGCCACAGGCGCTCCTGGGCCATGATGTAACCCGTAGCTTTATACAGATCTGCTTCGTTGTCTGCGTAAATATGTGGAATACCATATGTATCCCTGAATACCCTGACCTCTTTGCTAAGACCCTTTAACCCGATATTGGCAGAATAGTCCGGGATCGCCTGTTTCTTGATTTTTTGTACAAATACGAATGCAGCCACAAGGGCTACTGCGAGGAGCACCACTATTACAGAAAGGAACAGCTTAAATTTTCTCATAGGAAGGTTGTTAGATTTCAAATTGTCATCGTTAGCCGGAGCTTGTTCAAACACCATAAAGCTAACGAATTAATGAAAATTCTCCTCCTTGAAAGTGAAATACCTATATAACAATTTTCAAACCGACTGGGAATGAAAAATAGGGCCGGATTATTAAATATGTTATACAGAATATTTAAACCACTGGTTCATCCTGTTAATTTAGGAATTGTGAACGGGAGTGCTGGATTTTTCTCACGGGAGTTGAAATTATCAAACACAAATAAATTAGGATTTAAATAATTGAATAACAGATTTTTAATTGGCATAGGCAAAAATAATTTTTCCGGGTGCAGTTTTTTTTGTATTTTGTATGCTTATACACAAACTGGACATACTCACCATCTCCTTTGTCAGACTATTTAAGATAAAGTTGTCGAATGTTAAAGAAAATAATTGAATTTAGCATACAGAACAAATTGATAGTGATCCTGTTTACCATCACTATTGCAGCCTTTGGCCTGTTTGCCATTCTCAGAATTCCAGTTGGTGCTGTTCCGGATATTACCAACAACCAGGTCCAGGTAATTACTACCTCCGGGAACTTGTCAACCCAGGAGATAGAGCAGTTTATCACCGCCCCGGTCGAACTGGAAATGGCAAATTTACCTGGCGTTAAGGAGATCAGGTCGGTTTCAAAATTCGGAATATCCGTTGTAACAATTGTTTTTGAAGACAAGCTTGGGACCTATCTGCCACGACAGTTGATAGCGGAAAAGATCAAAGCGGCTTCTGCCAACATTCCTGAAAATTTTGGCACGCCGGGAATGGGGCCGATAACGACGGGTCTGGGTGAAATCTACCAGTACATTGTAGATGTTAAACCGGGTTATGAAGGAAAATATACGGCCACCGAACTAAGGACTATTCAGGATTGGATTGTAAAGCGGCAACTTGCAGGTATCAGCGGCGTTGTTGAGGTGAACAGTTGGGGCGGCTATCTCAAACAGTATGAAGTTGCAGTCAATCCTGTCAGGATGCGCAGCCTTGATGTTACCCTTATGGATGTTTTTAATGCCATGGAGGGAAACAATAGTATTTCCGGAGGTTCGTACATCGAGAAAACAAATCAGAGTTATTTCATCCGAGGTGACGGGCTCGTGAAATCGATACAGGACATTGAGGATATTGTTGTAAAAAGCAACAACGGCATTCCTATTCTGGTAAAGGATGTGGCTGATGTTCAATTTGGGTTTGCCAATCGTTTTGGCGCCATCACTGCAAACGGGCAGGGCGAGAAAGTACTGGGGCAGGTCATGATGCTGAAAGATGCAAACTCAAAACTGGTTATCAGTGATGTAAAAAAACGCGTTGCCTCTATCCAGAAAAATCTGCCGGAAGGAATATTTATTAACCCGATACTGGAGCGAAGTGAATTAATTTCCAAAACTTCCTTAACAGTTGTGGAGAATCTCCTGCTTGGTTGTATCATCGTTGTATTGATGGTTGTTCTGTTATTGGGTAATGTGCGCTCTGCCATGGTCATTGCATCAATGATTCCACTCTCATTGTTCTTTACAATTTTCATGATGTATGTTTTTGGAATCGATGCAAACCTCATGAGCCTGGGTGCCCTTGACTTCGGAATAATTATTGACGGGGCCGTCATCATAGTCGAATACATTGTGATCAGGCTGACGGCCGGGAATGCAGAATTTAATGAAGAAAACGGACTGGAGAGTCAGCTGCTGATTGACAGGATTACCTATAAAGGAGCCTCAAAGATGATGAGTTCTGCCGTATTTGGCCAAATCATCATTCTGATAGTGTTTATTCCGATCCTCTCTCTGAGTGGTGTTGAAGGAAAGATGTTTCGTCCTATGGCTTTATCCTTTAGTTTTGCCATTATTGGAGCCATGATTCTGGGTTTGACCTGGCTTCCGGTTGCGGCTTCCATGTTTTTAAAACCGGAGAAAGGTCCAAAATGGAAACCTTCCGCCTGGGTAATGAATATGGCCCATAAATCCTATCTGCCCACCATTGAGTGGTCGATAAGACATAAAAAGATTGTTCTGGGAGCTGCTTTGGCATCATTGCTCCTGACAGGTTTTCTGTTTAAACGGATTGGAGGGGAGTTTGTCCCTACACTGGATGAAGGTGATTTCGTAATACAGCCTGTTCTGAAAACCGGGACTTCCCTTTCTAAAACAGTGGAGTTGACAACCCAAATGGAAAATATACTGATCAAAAAATTCCCTGAAATCGATCAGATCGTCAGCAGGATAGGTGCAGCAGAGGTCCCGACAGACCCTATGTCTATGGAGGAGATTGATATGATTATCAAACTTAAACCACGGGGGGAGTGGGTTTCAGCAAAAAGTAAGGAGGAACTGGCGGATAAATTCAAGAATGCACTGGCGGTGATTCCCGGAATTGATTATGAATTTACCCAGCCGATTGAAATGCGTTTTAATGAATTGATTACCGGTGTTAGGGCAGATATTGCAGTAAAATTATTTGGGGAAGACCTGGACTATCTGAACCAAAAGGCCATTGAAGTAAAAAAGATTATTGAAGAAATCCCCGGGGCAGCTGATATCATTCTTGAGAAGACTACCGGTCTTCCACAAATGAATGTGACCTACGACAGGAGAAAAATCGCATCGCTGGGAATGGACATGAAAACGATGAACCGATACCTGGCTGTTGCTTTTGGAGGTGAAACAACCGGAATTGTCTTTGAGGGTGAGAAACGTTTCGATCTTGTTGTCCGGCTTCATAAGCAGAACCGAATGGATCTGGCGGATATTAAAAACCTGCAGATTCCAATGCCTAACGGTCAGCAAATCGCTTTGGAGGAACTTGCAGATGTTTCATTTTCCGAGGGACCTGCTAAAATTTCCCGCGACAATACTCACCGGCGCGTTGTCGTGAGCGTCAATGTGAGAAATCGTGACCTCCAATCTGTTGTTAAGGATATTCAGTCAAAAATAGAGGAGAAGATAGTCCTTGATCCGGGAAACTACATCTCCTATGGCGGACAATTCGAAAACCTGCAGAATGCCACCAGGAGGCTCTCAATTGCCGTCCCGATTGCTTTGCTGCTGATATTTATTTTCCTGCATTTTGCATTCAGGTCCTTCAGGGATGCGTTGATGATTTTTTCATCTGTTCCCCTTGCTACCGTTGGAGGTGTATTGCTGTTATGGATCAGGGGGATGCCTTTTAGTGTATCTGCCGGTATCGGTTTTATTGCCCTGTTTGGTATTGCCGTTCTGAATGGAATTGTTTTGATAGAACATTTTAAGGACTTGCAGCGCAAGGGGTTGACGGATATGCATGAATTGTTAATCAGGGGAACCACGGAGCGGTTGCGTCCTGTCATGCTGACAGCATCTGCTGCTGCCATGGGATTTTTGCCGATGGCAATCTCTACCGGGGCAGGAGCAGAAGTTCAGCGTCCCCTGGCAACCGTTGTAATCGGCGGATTGATTACCTCTACCTTATTGACTATGATCGCATTACCGTTGTTGTTTGAACTTTTTTACCAGAAGAGGAAATTTAAATTCAGATTATTGAGGCGGCTGTTTTCAAAACTGTTTCTGGTAGGGCTTGTGGTCTTAATCCCTTTCAATTCTTCACAAGGGCAAAACATTGTGGAAACTTTTCCCGAAGTGCCAACTGTGGTGGAAGACACCAGACAAAAAGTTACTGGGAATCACATGGATGAGCGACCGGATTTTCACGCGGCAAAAATTAAAATATCCCGGATCCTTCAAGTGCATCCACCCGGGATGAAAATGAATAAAACTAATTCATGAATTGACATGAAACGATATAAGTATTTCATTGCCTGTTGTTTGACGATATTTATTTTGTCGGGTTGCGGCAACAATGACAAGCCTGGAGAGGCAACTGCCAGTGAAGATGACCAGTTGTTGAAGATAACACAGGGCCAGTTTGAATTGAACAAAATGAAAATTGGACCAATAGTCACTTCAACTTTTACGGAAGAGGTGAAGTGCAATGGTTACATCAAAGCTCCAACAGGTACAATGGCACAGCTAGGTTCACCGGTTGCAGGCACTGTTGAAACCATTCATTGTTCGATGGGAGACTTTGTGAAAAAGGGGCAGGTCTTATGCACACTTTACAACAACGAGGTAATAATCCTTCAGCAGGAATTGGTGGAAACGGCTGCCAGGCTAAGCAGATTAAAATCTGATTATGAGAGGAGTAAATTGCTTTTGTCTGAGAAAGTCAGCGCTGAGAAGGACTTTATCGCCATTGAAAGCGAATACCTGGCCATGAAGGCCAAATACCAGTCTGCCAGATTGCGGCTGGAAATTTTAAATCTGGATGCGGAAAAAATTGAGGCAGGTGAACAGTTCGTTACATTTCCGGTAACTGCACCTTTGAGTGGTTATATAACAACCCAGTTTATTACCCTTGGACAATTTGTTGACCAGCAAAAAATTATCATGGAGATTGTCGATATCAGCAAGTTGCATCTTCAGTTCTCAGTGTATGAAAGTTCGGTAAGCAAACTCAAAGTTGGCCAGGATATTTTTTTCAAGACTGCCGGAGAGAAGGATTCGCTACACCATGCCATCCTTACATCGGTTGGCAGGGCCATCGACATGGAATCAAGATCCATACAGTGTATTGCGAAAATAATCAAAGAGGACAGCGATAATTTTGTCAATAATGCCTATGTGGATGCCTATGTTATTGTTGATGAATGGCAGAACAAAGCTTTGCCGAATGAAGCCCTGGTAAAGTCAGGCCCGGATTACTATATTTTTGTGGTGGCCAAAGAATCGGCTCAGGATTACTATGTAAAAAAAGTCAGGGTCAGGATTGGCAAGACCTCGGGGGGAATGACGGAGATAACCGATGACCTGTCACTGAACAGGATTATTGTGGAGGGGGCCTATAATTTGAAAACTGAGTAGGCGGGCACTACTTTCCCAACATCGGGAACAGGCGCCGGATCTTCGCCTCATCCGGTCGGGAGCCATATTCACAGATCTCGAATGCTTCGGCAAATTTCGCCTTCGCAGCAACCTCTTTTCCGTACCATTTCTCCAGGGATTTGGTTACTTCGGGATTAATATCAAAATAGGAAGTCAGTCTCTTTGTCAGCCAGGCAACCCTCTCTGCTGATGAAGCCGGGACCTCATCCGCATAACCCCCTATCCACGGAAGCCATTCAAACATCTGCGACTGGTGGGCAGATATTGCATTCACTTTTTTGTCGATTACCGCGGTAATATCAATGGCAATATCTGGCCGGAACGGGTTGGGCCGCTGGAAGTTATCCTGGAAGTATAAAAAGACGGGGTTCTTACGCAACGGCGGTGTATCCGGAACAACATTCGGTACGGAAACCATGTAGGCAGCATCCTGGACTAGTACTGCCGTATAGCGGTGATCAGGATGGTAGTCGTTTGGACGGGGTGCTATGACGACATCTGCCTGCCAGGCGCGAATCTCCCGTATGATCTGATGCCTGACAGCCAGTGAGGGAGTCAGTTCCCCATCGTGGTTGTCCAGGACAACATATTCTACTCCGAATCGTTTACCCGCTTCCTTTGCTTCTGACATCCTTCTTTTGGCTAGTGCTCCTCCTCCTTCAGACTGGTGGCCGGCATCCCCGTTGGTCACTGACACAAATTTTACAGCACAGCCCATCGAGGCAAACAAAATGGCAGTTCCTCCTCCATCCAGGTCACAATCATCAGGATGGGCACCAATCATTACAATGCGCACAGGCTGATCACTGTTTTGCGAGAAAAGGGAAAACACAGTCAGCAGAAGGGCAATTAGTAAAGAAGCTGCTTTTTTCATAAGCGGATTTGGATTCATAAGCATGTCAATGGGTTGTAAGTCTATAAAGATACGAATTGTTTTTTCTGATTCATTTTTTTTGCTGCACTCTGCTGAATGGCATACCATGTTCCGGATACACCGGTAGGTAAAAATGGTCAGAAAGGATACCTTCCTTTTCAAGTGGGATCGTTCGGCCGGACGAGAGACAGTGTAACTATTTGTATAAATACCGTTTAATGCTGCGTTTGGGTGTCTTTACAAATTCTTCCGGATGAATTTCAAATTTGGATATTTTCATGTAAGAAGGAACAGCCTCATTGACTTCCTTCAGGTATTGCAAGTACATGTTATTCAGGTTTTCAGAGGTGATGTTACCGGATTCGATGACGTCTGCATCAGGGTAAATCAAGGCAACAAGTTTGTCGTCCTCCCTTTGGACGATAAGTGATTCCGCTATCCCAAACTTGTTGTTGAACCGTGCTTCCAGCTCTTCCGGGTAAATATTCTTACCGCTGGCTCCCAGCAGCATGTTTTTGATCCGGCCTTTGATAAAGATGTTCCCTTCCTGGTCAATAATGCCGGAATCACCGGAATGAAGCCACCCTTCACTGTCAATAATTTCCCGGGTAGCTTCCTCGTTTTTGTAATATCCCAGCATCACATTGTCTCCCCTCATAATTATCTCGCCGGCAATTTTCCGGGGATCAGCGGACTCGATTTTAACTTCAAGGGTGTCTACAGATTTGCCTGAAGACCCTTTCTTTATTGCCGTATGCGGGGCATAGCTGATCAACGGACCACACTCAGTCATCCCGTATCCGACAGTATACGGGAATTTGATCTTTCTGAAAAGTGTCTCTGCCTCCACGTTGAATGCGGCACCACCAATGACTACCTCATGAAAATTTCCACCGAAGAATTCAGTCAGTTTAGCCCTTATTTTTCCATGGATGACATCACGGATACCGGGAATCCGAAGCAAAACCTTCATGACAGGTTTGCTGATTTGAGGCAGGATCTGTTTTTTGTAAATTTTTTCAACCACCAACGGGACTGAAAGAACCAGGGCTGGCCTGATCTCTTTAAATGCCTGGATAATTACCTTCGGAGAAGGAGTTTTGGTGAGGATCGTAATATGGCAGCCAATGCTGATCGGGAAAAGGAATTCAAAAGCACATCCGTAAGCATGAGCAAGCGGCAGGAAGGACACGATGGAATCTCCGGGTTTCAAGGGCATATTGTTCTGCGCAAACCGGATATTGGCTGTTAGGCTGTTGTGAGTCAGCATTACCCCCTTCGAAAAGCCCATGGTTCCTGAGGTATAACTTATGACAGCAAGCTGATCGTTTGTCACTTTTGGAAAGCTGAACTCACCGGTAGAAATCTGATCAGAAAACGCTTGCTGATAGGTTGAACCAACCAGGCTAACAGCTTTTGCAATTGTCTCATTTTCAGCGAACAGTAGTTCAAAATTACCGAGGGAAACTACGGTTTTGATATTTGGTAGTTTCTTTAACTCCAGTTCCTGGAAAATATTGTCAGCACACATCATCATCACGGAGTCAGAGTGATTGATGATGTAGGTCAGATCTTCCGGCTTGAAATCAGGTAAGATAGGTACAACAACGGCTCCAAAGGTAACTACGGATAAATATCCGATACACCATTTTGCTGAATTTTTCCCCAGCAATGCAACTTTGTCACCGGGATTTATTCCCGTCTTTGCGAACAACAGGTGAAACCGGAGAATCTCCTTAGCTACTTCTGAATAGGTGAAACTTTCACCGTTGTAGTCCGTGAGGGCTTTTATTTCCCGGTTCTTTTTCAGGCTGGATTCGATGAACCCGACTAATTGTTCGTTTAGCATAGCTGGTTGGTATTGAGTTTCAGACAAAGTAAGTAAAATAATTGGATTTTCCAGTCGATTTTTTAAAAATCAGTTAATCCCGTTCCGGAATAATCCGGCATATTTTTTCAACAGACCGAAAAATGGGAATTCCTGAAAATTCATGTTAGGGGGCATTTTTATTTCATTCAGCGCTTACTGCAAGTCAGATTCGTGGATGCCGGGTCTGATTCCGGGGTTTTCCCACCCGTATGGCCACAATAATTTCCCCTAAGATTTTGCAAATGATGGTTTAAACCATCATTCATTTCAGACATTTAAGTAATGGACTTCAGCCAAAAATTGATATTGGCAATATAATATCCGGTGCATAGGGAACCGAGGTTCTGTACCAGGCAAGCCGGTTGTTCCTTCAATCAAACCGCTAACAAATACCATGATCATAAAACAAATCCGCTATCTTGTTACTCGCAGGCCTGCTTCTTCCTGGGATGGTTTTCTCCCAGCAGCCTGACAAACGTGAAAAGTACGACATCTCCAAAGACAAGGTATTGTACACGATCGGTTATGCCCACCTCGACACGGAATGGAACTGGGAATATCCGGCAACGATCAATGAATACATAAAAAACACCATGGAGGATAACTTCAAACTCCTGGAGAAATATCCTGATTATGTCTTCAATTTCACCGGATCGCGCCGTTACAACATGATGAAGGAATATTACCCTGCCTCTTATAAAAAAGTTGCTGACTACATAAAACAGGGAAGGTGGTTTATCTCAGGTTCCTCTGTGGATGAGGGTGAAGTAAATATTTCCTCCTCCGAATCTGTGCTGCGCCAGGTTCTGTACGGGAACCTCTATTTCAGGAAGGAATTCGGAAAAGAAAGTTTTGATTACATGCTTCCCGACTGCTTTGGTTTCGTTGCTACCCTTCCTTCAATCTGGAACCATGCCGGTTTGCTTGGGTTTTCTACCCGGAAACTAACCTGGAGGTCATCGAACGGACTACCTTTCAATGTTGGTGTCTGGGAAGACCCTGATGGAAAAGGTTTGCTGGCGGGGCTGTTGAATCCTGAAATAGAAAAGCTTTTGTCAGTTCCGGCTTAAACTGCCTTTCAGGGATTGAGCCGGAATTTTTTTTTATGCAGTAAATACTTGAAATTCAACATTTAATCCGGGTTTACTAACTAAATAATTCAAGTCTGGGTCGGAGGGTCAGGCGAGTGTACCGGCAAGGGGTGCCAAACCAGTATGAAATTGACGGAATCCGGGGTTTTCAGGGTAGTTCCTGATCCTTAATTTGAATATCTTCTTTTCCAAGGAGGTCCCGGAGGTCCATCCTTACGAAACTGATCATATCGAAAGAGGTTTTTGTTCCTTTTTCAAAAAGCAGGCCAACCTGACTGTTCCTTAGTTTAACCAGGCAAGAATAGCCGGAGGGTCCGGCATAGATTAATTTGGAAGCAGTCCATGAACGGCAATCATCAAGGCTGTACCTGATGGTCATATGGGTTCTTCCAACTGGTACTGCCGGGTTGGAGAATAGGAATATTGAGTGCCCCTTGTATTCTCCATAACTGATAAGACTGGCCTGGCAAACAGACTCCACCAACTGAAAATCCTGCCTTGTTGTGGACCAGGATTCACCACCGTCTATACTGAAAGAGAGGGCGCGGCTCTGTTTTCCATTGTACGACCGCATATTGAGGAGCAAAGTTCCATCTGATAACTCCGCCACCTGGCTTTCGTTGCATGCCGGTCGGATGGGGGCACTCTTGTGCCAGGTCTTGCCCTGATCGTCGGAGATCAGAACATGTGAACCATATCCAAAAGGGTCTTTGCGGATTATACTTCCCGGATCATCGTAACTGTGGTTGGCTGGAATGACCAGCCGGCCTTTGTATCTGCCCGTTTTCAGTTGGATCCCTACCCCCGGACCGGTTGCATACCATCCCCAAAGTGCATCTTTACAGGATTCGGCAATCTGGATTGGCGCAGACCAGGTCAATCCGTCAGTATCGCTGAAGCAGACATAAGGTAATCTTGTGCTGGCGGAGGTTTTTCGAATGATATCATTCTCATGATCTTTGCCAAGATTCCAGGTCATGAATAACCATATTCTTCCGGAAAGCATATCGACAACCGGGCATGGATTTCCGCAGGTATTCAGTGAATCATCCCAGACAACCTGTTCCTTGCTCCATGTTTTTCCATCGTCGGCGGACCTCTTCATCACCAGGTCGATGTTGCCGCTGTCGCCCCCGCCATTCCTGCCTTCAGCAAAAGCCAGAAGCGTTCCGTTTTTGGTCAGGATAATGGAAGGTATCCGGTAACCTTTGTAGTTTCCTTCCCCTGTTTTCCAAAGGATTTGCTCACCGACAGGCTGTCCAGTGGCATCACTTTCAAAGAGAAGGCCGGTTGCTGTAAAGGCTAAGGAAAGCACCAGGAAATTGTACCATCTTGTCATGTAATTGTCCCCTATAAATTTAATTGCCATTTGAAATCTGCCAGGTGCCGGACAGCCCCGTGGAATATTTTCGCGTTTATAAATTGTTTTCCTTACTGATAAAAACTTTACAACCAGAAAGAAACAGTTATTCGGAAGGATACAAATTTACCATTTATTGAAACGGAGTCCAAATAGCGGAATTTCAATCCCAAACTGCAGAACAGTAACACAAATGTTGAGTACTTTAGCCCTAACTGCGTTGATGACTGAACTAAGTAACAAGAACTAATTTATGTCGCCTTATACACCCCAAACCCCTAAAAAGGCTTTTTTGCTGCAATTATCTGAAATTATGATAGATGCAAGAAGTCCCCTTTGTTAAGGATTTAGGGGTAAATTGAAAATTGAAAAATGAACTACAACATTTAAGCATTTATTGTACTTAATTTATTTTAAATTACGATAAATTTCCTGGAATGTGGTAAATGCTGACCTGCCATGCTTGTTTTCGACTTTTTTTTCCTCCACTTCGAGAGAAGGATTCACGCTTTGAAATGTTCCAAAATGAAAAAATCTGAATAATTATGAAAAAATCAATCACATTAATCATCGTATCAACGGTTTTTTTTGTAATGGGAACCATGGAGTCAGTAAGCGCTCAAAATGCTACCTGGCTCTGGTATCCAGGTGATTATGAAATATGGTTGAGTAACAAAATGCAAAACCGCCGGACTGAGCGGGGAACATTTTATCCTCCTTTCTGGAAAGTCGACGGCCATTGTGTGCTGGTGGAATTTTCAAAGAAAATTGACATTCAGACTGAAGAGACGATTCAAATAAAGGTGGAAGGGCAGTACAGTGTAAAGCTGGACGGGAAATTGCTTTTTGGCTATCCCGACAGAGTGACCATCCCGGCCGGCAAACATTCACTCAACATAAAGGTGCACAACCAGGCCACTGTACCCTCTGTTTTTGTTGACGGAGCCACCATCCGGTCGGATAACTCCTGGAAGGTCACTTCAGGAGACAAAGGATGGATTGATGAAACAGGGAAAACATCTGATTCCTCCGCCGGCACACTGTATCTCAATGCCTCTTCATGGAATTTCAACTCCCCGGAAACCCCTCCGTCGCAGTTTAAGCTTGTTACAAAACCCATGACTGCTGTTTCAGCCGAAATGAAAGGCAATGGCATGCTGTATGATTTCGGCAAGGAAACCTTCGGTTATGCCAAATTTCATGGATTAACCGGTAAGGGCACCTTGAATATCTGTTATGGGGAGTCGCCAGAAGAGGCTTTATCAACCCTTCATTGCGAAACTTTTGACCGCATTCCGGTTGATCAGCCAACTGCCGCAGACTATACAGTCCCTGAATCGAAGGCGTTCAGGTATATCTACGTCGAAAAGGACAAAACACTTTCCTGCGATTCGCTATCGATGCTGTATGAATATCTGCCATTGGACTACAAAGGAAGCTTCCGTTGCAGTGATGAGCAGCTCAATAAGATATGGGAAGTGGGAGCCTACACCCTGCACCTTACCACTCGTGAATTTTTCATTGACGGCATAAAGCGCGACCGGTGGATCTGGAGTGGAGATGCCTGCCAGAGTTACCTGATGAACTATTATCTGTTCTTTGATTCCCCGGCGGTAATCCGCACCATCTTCGCATTACGCGGCAAAGACCCGGTTGCCAGCCACATCAATACCATAATGGACTATTCGTTCTACTGGTTTTTGAGCATCTACGATTTTTACCAATATACCGGAAACCGGCAAGTGGTCGAACAATTGTATCCCCGCATGAAAAGCCTGATGGCCTATTGCCTCTCCCGCCGCAATGCCGCTGGAATGATGGAGGGGCTTCCGGGTGATTGGGTGTTCATCGACTGGGCCGATTTCAACATGAGTAAGTTGGGTGAAGTGAGTTTTGAACAGTTGCTTTTCTGCCGCAGCCTCGAAACAATGGCTTTGTGTGCCAGTCTCATGAATGATGCTGATTATGTACAGAAATACAGCAAATTGGCAGCTGATCTCAAATCGAAAATCTTCACTTCCTTCTGGTCAGAGAAGGATAATGCCTTTATACACAACATTGAAAACGGGGTGAAAAGTACCCAGGTAACACCCTTCACCAACATTTTTGCCGTGCTGTTCAACTACCTCGATCAGGATAAGACAAAGGCCGTAAAAGAAAGCGTTCTGCTCAATCCCCGTGCCCTGAAAATTACAACGCCATACATGCGTTTCTATGAGCTGGAGGCACTTTGTGCACTGGGGGAGCAAAAGCATGTGCTGAAAGAAATCCGTGATTACTGGGGTGGAATGATCAATCTTGGAGCAACCACTTTCTGGGAAAAATACAATCCGTCTGAAAAAAATCCGGACTTGTTGGCCATGTACGGCCGTCCTTTCGGGAAAAGCCTCTGCCATGCCTGGGGAGCCAGTCCGATCTACCTTTTGGGAAAATATTACCTGGGGGTAAAACCTACATCCCCGGGCTACCAGACCTATCTGGTTGAGCCTTTTTTGGGAGATTTACAGTGGTTGGAAGGAGATGTCCCGACTCCCCGCGGCAAAATTCATTTGTATTGCAGTGCCCGGGAAATCAGAGTGAAATCGGAAGAAGGAACCGGAATATTGCGGTTTAAAAGCACCATCAAACCGGTTTGCAAGGGTGCGGAGATCAAACAAACCGGCGATAAACAGTATGAAATACCTATCATGGTAGGGGAGTTAATGGTTGTAAAGTACCAGGATTGTAACAAGTGAATTTCATGTAAGTGTTTATTTTTCAGTCGTTTTAATAGTTCAATTGAAGGTATTAGTAATTTTAATCGGCCGATGGCATTATGGCAAAAGAAAAAATAATATTTACCCGTAAATTCTTTAAATTTGTCCTAAGCTTTCACAGGAACAATTAAAGGTCATTCTTTATGGACGTTAAATTTGAAATATACAGAAGTCTGAGTCAGCTACAGGAGAAATTTGTATTTTATATCATTGCCCTGAATGTTTTTGCGATTGGTTTTTCAGTTTTCCTGACTATTGAAAAGCCATTGGTGCTTACACAAATTCCGCTGGGAATAGCTGTAGTCTCATGGGCGTTGAGTATTTGGTTCGGAATGAATTACCTGAAAAAGTTGATTGATGCCAAATCGATCAACTTTGAGATGCTTAAACTTGAGGGAAGCAGGACAATTAGTAATCAGAATGAATACACGATCAAATCAAACGATTTGATGGAGGAAGACCAACGGGTTCATATTAAGATCATCAAGTATTTAAAATACCATGAATTTCTGTTTTATGCCGGAATAGTCTGCTTTTTATTCTGGCATTTTCTGGAGATGGCCGTTTTGTCTCTTTTTTGACGGCAACCGGGTTTTCCTGACCTCAAAAACTTCTTTCCAAATAGTTTATCTCTCTATGGATGAAAGTCTATCGGTGTAGATTTTTGATTTCAAAATCACATAGCCGTTGACAGGATTTTCTCATTTCCTGGTTATCTTGATTTCAGAAGGGTTCCTGTTCCGGATTCATTCCCGATTCCGACGAAAAAATGACAATATTTTTCTCTCAACTGAAAAATTTCAGGATAATTGATGACATTTTCAGAACTTTTCCCTTTTGAAATTGTTTGTTATGCATTATGTCAATAGTGTATGAGGTTGAGATAGGCAGATTTTCAACAGAAAAGTTTGTAAATGCATTGGCCAGGTGTAGTTTTTGCATCATGGTAACCGAAGGAAATAATACTCGCGATGGAGGAATTCAGTAAATCCGGGAAGGAACTTTACAGAAGGATAGAGGAATACAGGAAGGAGGTTGATTCATTACAGAAAAGAATCGAACAATTGAAGGGCAACCAGTCTCTCATTGATTTTAACCTTGGCAAAAGGTTAAAGGAGGTAAATTGCTGCAACACCATTTCTGACCTATTATGTTTGTCCGGTTTGTCGGTTGAGGAGGCGTGCCGTAAAATTGTGGAAGTTATTCCGGCAGGATTCCAGTTCCAGGAGATTGTTAAAGTCTCATTGGAGGTAAATGGGAAGGTGTTCAAAACTTTGGATTTTAAGGAGAGCAGCATTTCATTGACCCGGGAAATAAAAGTTGGCACCAGGATCGCCGGGGAGTTAAGGATTTGTTACCCGGATGAAAGCATTTCAATTCCCGGAAGGGATTTTTTGCAGGAAGAATCACAAATGCTGTCTTCCATCGCAACCTGGTTATGCCAGTTTTTGGAAAGGGAAGAGGTTGAAAATGAACTGATTAATAGTGAGGGGATATATAAAAAGCTGGTTGAAAACCTCAATGATGTCATTTATGAAATTACAAATGAGGGAATAATCACCTACGTGAGTCCAGCCATCGTCAGAATCCTGGGCTATTCACAAAGCGATCTGACCGGTACAAATTTTCTGCATATTGTCCATGATGAAGACAAGGCATTGCTCCAGTCTAAACTGAAGAATCTGGAAAGCAGGGATTATACCAGCCTCGAATACCGGATGGTTTCCAAAGCGGGAAGCGTCAGGTGGGTCAGATCCTCCACTCATCCTGTCTTCGAAAATGGCTGCATGATTGGTGGTATGGGCTCTTTGAATGACATTTCCGTCCAGAAGGAGAATCATCAGGCCCTTATCGAAAGCGAATCGCTTTACAGGTCTATTCTTGCTGCCTCACCAGATGTTATTACCATCACGGATATGGAAGGCAAGATCCTTTTTGTCTCTCCAAAGGCCATGTTAATGTTCGGAACTGAAAGTACAGCTGTTTATCAGGGCCATTTTATGCTCGAGTACATTTCCCCGGAATTCCATGAAAAGGCGGCTGCCGGAATTGAAAGTATGTTGAGGGGACATTTGCTGGGGGCGGAAGAATACATCGGCATCAAGTCTGACGGGACAAAGTTCGACATCGAGGTGAACGGGGAGACGATCAGGGATGATGCCGGGAATCCGGTCAAAATGATATTTGTTACCCGTGATATCACCAACAGAAAAAATACGGAAAGACAGCTGAAAAGGACAGAGGAGCTTTACCGCAAAATGGTGGAAGCCATCAACGACGTGATTTATGAGGTCTCTGCCGACGGCACCATCTGGTTCGTTAGTCCGGCAATCGAACGGATACTTGGATACAAGCCGGAAGAGATTACCGGCAGAAATTTTTTCACACTTATGTATCCTGAAGATGT
>CAZDLO010000023.1:19203-24199 GCA_964506325.1 uncultured Tangfeifania sp. | reverse complement strand
CCACAAATGTCACTCAACTCTTACCGGAATCTTTCTAATGAATGCATTTAAATCCCTTGCAGATGCCAATTTTTCACATCTGGAATACAGGTATTTTACCAGGGAGGGTGAGATCAGGTAGGTGAGATCCTCCACCTCCCCAATTTTTGAAGACGGTAAAGTTGTAGGCGGGCGGGGAACACTGTACGATATTCATGAGCGAAAAATTGCGGAGGAGAAATTGCAGAAGAGTGAACAAAAGTACCGTAACATTTTTGAAAATACCCAGGATGTCTTTTATGAAGCGACCCTGGACGGTACTTTGCTTGAAGTTAGTCCCTCCATCTACAAGGTTTCAGGGGGGCAATACAAGAGAGAAGAGCTTTTGGGTAAGTCGATTCTTGGGTTTTATACTATCCCGGAGGAAAGAAATCAGCTTTTTGCCGAATTGTTTAAACATGGCAGTGTTACGGATTTTGAACTTTCCTTTAGAAACAAAGATGGTTCGATTATGCCAATAGCCGTCTCCACCTCTGTGAGAAAAAATTCAGACGGCCATCCAGATATGGTGTTCGGAAGTATGAGAGATATTTCGGAGCGAAAAAAAGCACTGGAAAGGCTTGCCGCAAGTGAATTACAATACAGGCAGATTACCGAAAACATGTCAGATCTGATCTGGATGTCAGACCTTAACCTGAAAGTGACCTACGTGAGTCCCTCGGCTGAGAAATTATTCGGATTCAAGCCTGAGGAGTTTTTAAGTCAGCCCAGGGAAGAACTGTTTGCAATGGAGTCACTTGCCAAACTCAGTGAATCCTTGAAAAATCACCTGGAGCAGTTAAAGGACGAAGGTTATGACGCAAATGTTCCCTGGACGGAAGAGCTTGAAGCCTATTTCAGGGGAGGGGAAAAGATATGGGTCACCATGCAGCTAAAGTTCATTATTGATGAAAATAACAACCCTGTAGGTATATTGGGTGTTACTTCGGACATAACTGAGCGGAAGCATGCAGAAAAATCCTTGGTGGACAGTGAAGAAAAATACCGCAGCCTGATTGAAAGTTCAGATGCCGCCATTACCATGGTTGATTCTGACGGGAAATTTTTATTCCTGAACTCCATTGCAGCCATTCCTTTTGGCCAAAATCCTGCTTCCATGGTAGGGAGAAAGGTCGATGAAATTTTCCCTGAACAAGCCGGTGAGATTATGGTGAATATCCATAAAGTTATTGGCACTAACCAGGGTATGATTCTTGAATCCGAATCAGAAATAGAAGGAACAAGAAAATGGCTCCGTACCAGTGCCCAACCGGTCAGGGATGCTGAAGGTAAACCATATGCTGTATTGCTCTATGCTACAGATGTCAGCAAGAAAAAAAGAGCTGAAGAGTTACTTCTGCAGAGTGAACAAAAATACAAAGCCCTGTTTTTCGATTCTCCGGAGGGTTACCTGATTCTCCGTGACGGCATATTTATTGAATGCAACAAAGCCTCTGAATTTTTAACAGGGGGTGACAGATCCCTGATACTCGGAAAATCAGCTGTTGAACTTTCTCCGGAATATCAGCCAAATGGCAGAAAGTCGGCTGAATACACCACTGAATTGACTCAGACGGCATTTGACCAAGGGAAACACTCTTTCGAATGGGTGCACAAGCGATTTGACGGTTCTGAATTTCTTGCCTTTGTTAGCCTCTCCTCCATAGATTATGATGGGGAGAAGGCCTTATTTGTAACCTGGCAGGATATCACAGAGAGAAGGAAAGCCGAAGAGAAGCTTCGTAAGCTATCCCGGGCGGTGGAACAAAGTCCTGTGAGTATTGTCATCACAAATCTAAGGGGAGATATTGAATACGTCAATCCGTCATTTGAATCCACTTCTGGCTACAGGTTCGATGAAGTATTGGGCCTGGGAACAAAGATTCTCCAGTCGGGGGAGACTGAAGATGGAGAATACAAAGAAATGTGGGAGACGATTATTTCTGGAAGGGAGTGGCATTGTGAATGGTTGAACAAGAAGAAAAGCGGGGAGTTATACTGGGAGAAGATTTCCATTTCACCCATTTTCAATGACAAGGGAAATATTACCAATTATTTGGCAGTTAAGCAGGATATTACCGAAAACAAGGAGGCAGAGATCGAAATTCGCGACCTGAACTCTAACCTCGAAATTAAGATAGAAGAAAGGACCTCCCAACTTGCCGATATCAATGAAAGTCTGCATAAAGAAATTGATGAACGAAAGAAAGTTGAAGCAGAAATCATCAATGCCCGTAATGATGCAGAACAAGCCAATCAGGCCAAGAGCGAATTTCTTTCCCGTATGAGTCATGAACTGCGGACACCGATGAATTCTATTCTTGGGTTTGCACAGTTGCTTGACATGGGTGAACTCAATGCAGGTCAAAAGAAAGGGGTAGGCCACATCATGCGCAGTGGGAAACACCTGCTGGACCTGATAAATGAGGTTCTGGACATTTCCAGGATTGAAGCCGGTCGACTTTCACTTTCTATGGAACCTGTACAGCTAGGGGTGATTATCGCTGAAACACTGGATATCATCAGGCCACAGGCTATTAATAAAGGGCTGAATCTTCAGGTGTTTAATTCTCCCTACAATCAGCGTTATGTTAATTCGGACAGGCAGAGGTTAAAACAGATTTTGCTCAATCTGATTGGCAATGCAGTAAAATACAACAGGGAAGGGGGTTCAATCGAGATAAAAACCGAGAAGATGGCTCCTGATAGCAGAGGTATGATCTTTGTAAGGATCTCCGTTTCGGATTCCGGTGTTGGAATTTGGCCGGATGATATTCCCAGGCTGTTTACTCCTTTCGAAAGGATTGGTGCCGAGAAATCAGCCACTGAGGGGACAGGTCTGGGACTGGCTGTGGTGAAAAAGCTTGTAGATGCCATGGATGGGAAAGTCGGTGTGGAGAGTACCTATGGGGAAGGAAGTACTTTCTGGATTGAAATGGCACTTACAGAGAGCCAGGTTGATAAAGCCACCAAATCTAATGGGATGAAGGATTTACAACATGGCAAAATTGGTTCAACAGGAAAAGTGTTGTATATAGAAGACAATGTTTCAAATGTCGAATTGGTAGAACAAATTCTGATGACGTTGCATCCCGGAATTCAACTTATTACAATGGCATACGGCAAGGAGGCAGTCGGGATGGCCAATTCGACCCATCCTGATTTGATACTGCTGGATCTCGATCTGCCTGATTTGCATGGATCCGAAGTTATCCAAATTCTTCAGGCTGATGAAAAGACCTGTTCAATTCCTGTTGTCGTGATAAGTGCTGACGCGATGCCAAAGACCATAGAGATGATGTTGGAATATGGCGCCAGGAAATACCTTTCTAAGCCACTGGAAATAAGTAAGTTGCTTAAAATAATTGAAGAATTTGTCTTAAGCAAACCTTCTTAATGAGGGATTTTTGCTGCGGTTTTTCAGAAGTTGCACAAAGGATGGTATCAAACATTGTAATCCTTCCATGAAAAAAAAATTAGGGTTCTCCAATGTCATTTGTAAAAGAAACCCTGCAGGAGGTTAAATCATGGCTGACTCGCTTCCGGATATCGGAATGGCAGCCGCAATTATTTTGTGTATTTTTGCGGTATGGCAAAATTGTTTGATACATCATTAAGACAGGAGAGAGTTATCCTGGTTGGTCTAATCTATGGGAGGCAGGACGAAAAGACCGTAAGGGAATACCTGGACGAACTCGAGTTTCTTGCTGATACTGCCGGGGCTGAGGTCTACGAACGATTCACGCAGCGTCTTATCAACCCGCATCCTGCTACTTTTGTAGGAGCAGGGAAATTGCAGGAAATTCTTGATTTTGTGACGGTGCATGAAATTGATTCTGTCATTTTCGACGATGAACTATCTGCCACACAGTTGCGTAACATCGAAAAGGTCATATCCTGCAAAATACTTGACAGGACTAACCTTATACTCGACATTTTTGCCAAAAGAGCACAGACGGCACACGCAAAGGTACAGGTTGAACTTGCTCAGTACCAATATCTTTTGCCAAGACTTACCAGGATGTGGACTCACCTGGAGAGGCAGCAGGGAGGAATCGGGATGCGTGGTCCGGGAGAGTCGCAAATTGAAACCGACAAAAGAATAATCCTTGATAAGATCTCACTTTTAAAGAGTGAACTCGCCAGAATAGACAAACAGATGATGGTACAGCGGGCCAACCGTGGCAGGATGGTCAGGGTTGCGCTGGTTGGATATACCAACGTTGGCAAATCAACCGTCATGAATCTCATCAGCAAGTCGGAGGTGTTCGCAGAAAATAAACTTTTTGCCACACTCGATACAACAGTCAGGAAAGTTGTTGTCGGAAACCTTCCTTTCCTATTGACAGATACTGTCGGATTTATCCGCAAGTTACCCCATCACCTTGTTGAATCGTTCAAGTCAACGTTGGATGAAACCCGTGAATCCGATATTCTTATCCATGTGGTTGATATTGCACACCCTGGTTTTGAGGAGCAGATTGAGGTCGTCAATAAAACGCTGGCAGACATCGGTGCCTCTGATAAACCAATGATCTATCTATTCAACAAGATTGATGCCTTCTCTCATGTTGAGAAAGAGGAAGATGACCTTACTCCTTCAACAAGGGAGAACAAGAGTTTGGAGGAATGGAAACATTCATGGATGGCCAGGGAAAACGCCAACGCAATTTTTATCTCGGCAAGGCATCGCATTAATATTCCTGAATTTAAAAGAGTGCTCTACGAAGAGGTGAAAAACATACACATTACAAGGTTCCCGTTCAACGACTTCCTTTTTCCTAATTTTGATGACTGACCAATAAAAGGGTTTTTTTGACGTACCAAAAATAAAGCCATTAAATATTGAGTTTAATGGCTTTATTTTCAATCTGCCGTAATCCAAAAAACTGCCGGCGATATTTTTAAGGGAACTGTTATTTTACGATGCCTTCTGCCACAAGGTATTCGGCTATCTGGACGGCATTGAGGGCAGCAC
>CAZDLO010000023.1:0-19103 GCA_964506325.1 uncultured Tangfeifania sp. | reverse complement strand
ACGATGCCTTCTGCCACAAGGTATTCGGCTATCTGGACGGCATTGAGGGCAGCACCTTTTTTGATCTGATCAGAGACTGTCCAGAAGGCAAGTCCGTTGGGAGTTGTAAGATCCTTACGGATTCTTCCTACAAAAACCTCATCCCTTCCGGCAAGGTAAAGTGGCATGGGATATTGTTTTTCAGCCGGGTTATCAATGACGATTACCCCAGCCGCCTTTTCAAAAGCAGAACGGGCCTGCTCTGCACTGATTTCCTTTTCTGTCTCAACCCAAATCGCTTCAGAGTGTGCACGCATAACCGGAACTCTCACGGCAGTAGCACTTACAAGGATATCTGAATGCATGATCTTGCGTGTTTCATGGAACATTTTCATTTCCTCCTTGGTGTAGTCATTGTCAAGAAATACATCAATATGGGGAATGAGGTTCTGAACGATCTGGTACGCAAATTTTTTGACAGTCGGTTCTTCATTATTGGCGATTTGCTGTGTCTGTGCTTCAAGTTCATCCATGCCGGAAGCTCCGGCACCACTTGCACTCTGGTAGGTCGAAATACGCACACGCTTTATATGAGAGAGTTCTTCGATCGGTTTCAAGGCTACCACCATCTGAATGGTTGTACAATTTGGATTGGCAATGATACGCCTGGGCATATTTTTTGCGTCCTCGGCATTTACTTCCGGTACGACAAGCGGAATATCATCTTCCATTCGGAAAGCACTGGAATTATCTATCATGATTGTTCCGTATTTGGTAATAGTGTCAGCGAATTCCTTGGAAATTCCTGCTCCAGCCGAAACCAGGGCAATATCAATTCCCCTGAAATCATCATTGTGCTGCAATTCTTTAACAGTAAGTTTTTTGCCTTTAAATTCATAGGTTGATCCGCTGCTCCTGGCTGAACCGAACAATATTAGTTCGTCCAGAGGAAAATTTCTTTCTGCCAGCACTCTTAAAAACTCCTGGCCAACTGCACCACTTGTCCCAACAATCGCTACTCTCATGACTTCTTTATTTTAATGTTTGTCTTTTTCAATAAATGGTATCCTTACATGGCTTGCATTTTTATATTGCAGGCAATGAATGTGTTCAATGGAATGCCTGCTTTTTCTTCCTTGATCTTCCGGTCTTTGCCTTTTCATTGTTCGTTATTCACCGGAAGATGGGTTACCTTTAAGGTAAACCAGCAGGCGCTGAAAAACTGTAAGTCCCTTGGGGCAAAACTATATAATTTTCTTATTATTTTCAATAAAATGGCGCAAAAAATTTACATATTTATTTTTTTGTACCTTTATTTAAGCTCAATCGAAAGCGCCAAAGGATTAAAGGGTGAAGATGCCTGTGGAAATTGCAGTCTGGAAACCGGGCGGCTTCAAATGCCCACCGGTAGCTTTGCACGTGCAAGGCATTTGGCAGACGATCCAGGGGCGTTATCTGATTCGGTTCCTGTAACATTGCCCTTCGTTGTGATCAATGAAATTATGGCAGATCCTACCCCTGTTGCAGGCTTGCCGGATCGTGAATACCTCGAGCTGTTCAACAGGCACACCTATCCGGTGAATTTAAAAGGCTGGGTTCTTGGATTTGGTTCCAAACAAAAGGTTTTACCTGATATTTCAGTCCCATCCGGTGGGTTCTTGCTGGTATCTGCCACCGGAGGAACAAAGGATCTCCTGAAATTTGGCAGGGTAACAGAGGTTTCCGGCTTAACACTTACTAATTCCGGCTTGACGGTTTCACTTTTTGATCCTCAAAAGAAACTGCAGGATCAGGTCGAATATGAACCGTCAATGCATAAAATCGGGTGCGAAGATGGTGGTTATTCCCTGGAGAGGATAGATCCGGACAGAGTTTGCGGACAACACTGCAACTGGGCAACTACCTTGTCTGAAAGGGGAGGAACCCCTGGGACTGAAAATACTGTTAAAGCCTCAAATCCGGATCAAAAAAGACCGTACATAGTGTCAAAATCCTTGATCGATTTTCATATCCTGGTCCTGCAATTGTCTGAGCGGTTCATTTTTCCGGCAAACGCTGCCGATGGTCTAAAGGATAATTCAACGGATATGGAAATTGATTCTGTGTGCCCGGATAATAAATTTTGCTTGCTTAGAATATATTTTCGCCCCACTTCCATCCGGAATGGAAACAATTATTCAATAATGATCCATGGACTTATTGATGAATGCGGCAATGTAATGGCGGATCAAACTGTGAAATTCGGCTATTATATGCCTGTTCAATCTGATATACTTATCAACGAAGTACTATTCAATCCTTTTCCTGATGGGGCTGATTTTGTTGAGCTATACAACAACAGCGGTCATGAAGTGGATCTGTCCGGATTATACCTCGCTACACGCGATGAATCAAATGTACTGAAACAAATTTCCCCACTCGCTTCCAGACAGATTTACATGCCTGAAGACAGCTATCTTGCTGTTACAAAATCTGTTGAAGGGATACTTCGCTTTTATCGTTCCCGTTGTGACAGCTGCGTGCTGGAAACAGTGAGGTTTCCGATATTGGTGGATCAGTCGGGCTGTGTGGTATTGCTTAACCAGGAAAATGTAGTCATCGATGAAATGAAATACAGCGATTCGATGCATCATTCCTTCATAACTGACACTGAAGGAATCTCTTTGGAGAGAGTCACCATCACTCAACCGTCAACCCAAAGATCGAATTGGCATTCAGCAGCCAAAAATGCAGGATTTGCAACTCCGGGATATGGGAATTCCGTGATGGCCATGCCCGATTCGGCGAAAAATGGTATTCTAATTGAGAATGCGGTTTTTTCTCCCAACGGGGACGGAATCAATGATCGTCTGAATATCTGTCTTAACGGGATCAATCCGGGAGCCCTTTTGAATATCAGGATATTTAACAGAGAGGGGTTAGAAGTTAGAAATCTATCCGGCAATTTGACAACAGGGAGTTCTGATCGTGTTGTGTGGGATGGGTTAGGGGATGATTATAAGATGGTTCAGCCCGGCATATATGTCTTGTTTATCTCGCTTTTTGATCAGAAGGGAAGCCAGAAAACTGTAAGAGGCGCCTGCGTGGTGACAGATCATTTATAACTTTTTAATCTAAGTTAATAGATGCCCGGAGAAAAATTTCAAGAAGCAATTTCGTTGGAGTCAAAAAACGGGTATCAAAAGCTTCAACGAAACTGTTTCCTGACCACAAATGGTCAAAAACAAAGCCATTAAATGATTGAGATTACCTGGATGAGGGTTAATGTCAACCCGGAGAAACAACAGTTCCTGTTTGGTTGTTATCTGGATGCCTTTACCATCCGGTCTTTACCTTGCAGGTCTTTTCTAAGCTGAATGTGATTGAAGCCTTCTTCAGTCAGCAGGTTTACCACTTGTGCACCTAGCTTTTCGTTGATCTCAAAATACAAACGGCCCAAAGGATGGAGGGAGATTTTGGCAAACCTGGTAATAAAACGGTAAAAAATCAGTGGATCTTGATCCGGTACAAACAGTGCTGTGTGCGGTTCATAATTAACGACGTTTTTTTCCATCAGAACTGATTCTTCGTTTAAAACATAAGGAGGATTACTTACAATGACCTCCCATTTTTCCGGATCATCAATTCTTTCAGTATCAAGAATGTTCCGTACAGAAAACATTACTTTCGATCCGTTTCTTTGGGCATTATACCTGGCCAGATGAATGGCCTCCACTGAAATATCCCATCCTTCAATTCTTTCCATGTCCATGTTAAGGTCGAGGGAAATTGGAATGCAGCCACTGCCGGTACCGATATCAAGCAAGGTTCTGCACCTGTTTTTTTCATCATGGAGAATCCAGTCAACAAGTTCCTCTGTTTCTGATCTCGGGATAAGCACATCCGGTGTAACATTTAATTTCAAACCGAAGAAATCTGCCTCTCCAATAATATACTGGATTGGTTCATGGGCCAGGAGCCGGTTGAGGATTTCCCCTATTTGCATTATCTTCGTATCCGAAAGCTCGTGGGACTGGTTCAAATGCATCTGCATTCGGCTAAAGCCCGTAACATGTTCCAGGATAAACCTTGACAGGCTTTCAACCTCTTCGGGAGGATAGATGGGAGCAAGTTTCTCCCTGATTATTTTTTTTGCTTTGTACATGGCTCAGATTACAAAAATAGAGAAACACGGCAGTATTGATGCAGGTTTTGCAGAAGAAAAATTCATGGTCAGGGCTATTGAACTCGCCAGGCTCGGAATGGGACAGGTAGCCCCTAATCCGATGGTGGGTTGTGTGATTGTTCATAATGGTCTGATTATTGGAGAAGGATACCATCGGAAATACGGAGAAGCCCATGCCGAGGTGAATGCTGTCCGGTCTGTGAAGAATAGAAGTCTGTTAGCTGAATCAACCATGTATGTAACTCTTGAGCCCTGCTCCCACTTTGGTAAAACTCCTCCGTGCGCAGATATGATCGTAGAGGTGGGAATACCAAGGGTTGTGGTTGGCAGCATTGATCCCAATGAAAAAGTTGCTGGCAGAGGTCTGGAAAAGCTGAAGGCTGCAGGCTGTGAACTGGTTACCGGATTGATGGAAGAAGATTGTAACCGGATGAACCGCCGGTTTTTAACTTTCCACCATAAAAGACGGCCATACATCATACTTAAATGGGCACAGACAGAAGATGGCTTTATTGACAAGGACCGCTCAGAAGAAGAATTTGGTCAGCCTACCTGGATAACCAACGACCTCTCCCGGATTGCAGTCCATAAAATGAGAACGGATGAAGCTGCCATCATGGTGGGGACAAAAACGGCAATGAAAGATAATCCATCCCTGACAGTGCGTGAATGGAGCGGTAATCATCCTCTGCGAATCCTTTTGGACCGTAACGGTATACTGGATAGTTCCACCGCATTGCTTGATCAGTCCACAGAGACAATGGTTTTCACTGAAATGGAGATGGAATCAAAACCGAATCTGGAATACAGGCGCATAAATTTTGGTCCTGAAATGCTTGGGGAGATCAATACCCTGCTTTTTAACAGGGGGATTCAGTCCTTGCTTATTGAAGGAGGAAAATCCTTGTTGGAATCTTACATGAAACAGGGATTATGGGATGAGGCCCGGGTTTACATTGGCAATGCAAGATTTGGATCTGGTATCAAAGCTCCGGAAACGGATTGGATTCTTGACCGCGAAGAACCTTTGGATGATAGCCTGATGAGAATCTACTACAGGAAAGATGAGTTTTAATTCCTGGGTGCCGGTTTTAAACTACATCTATTCCGGCATCCTGGATTAGGGCAGATCCAGCTGGGGCTTTCCCGTTCGAATTTTCCTGGGTGATTTTACTTTGGGCGCTCCAGATGCTGACGTTTAATTCAAATCCTATCAGCAGGTTCAGGGCCATAAAATAAATCCAAAGCATCACAACAACAAGGGTCCCGATTGATCCGTAGAGGGTATTGTATTGTCCGAAGTTGTTGATGTAGAAGGAGAATCCAACGGAAATAAGGATTGAAAGCAGGGTTGCAAGTGTTCCTCCTGCTGAAATAAACCGGAATTTCATCTTTCGGGCAGGTGCAAAATAAAAGATGAAAGCAAAAGCAAAAAAGAACAATAGAAGAATGATCAGCCATTTTCCTCCAATCAGCAGGTAATAAATGTAATCAAACCTGATGAACTGTTTGGCCAGCAAAAATTCCATGGCTCTTTGACTGAGTGTGATAAGAGCCACACTGACAGTTGTCAGCAAAGTCAGGATCAGGGATAAACTGAATGCAATTAAATAAAGGCTCACGATGCCTCTTGTTTCAATGACATGGATCGTCCTGTTAAATGCCACGATGATTGAAACCAGTCCGTTTGAAGAGAACACAAAGGCTGCCAGGAATCCAAAGGACAACAGGCTGCTCCTTGGTTGGGTGATGATATCCTGAATTGTTCCCCGTATGGCTTCATATGCATTGTCGGGGAGAACGCTTTGTATGAGGTCCATCAGTAAAATCTGGAAATTATCAATGGGAATGTAGGGAATCAGCGTGAAAAGAAAAATGATGGCGGGGAACATTGCCAGAATAAAATTAAAGGCAATTGCTGACGCCCTGGTGGTAATAGCACCATCTACAATGCCTTTCCAGAAGAAAAGTGCAACATCATACAAGGGCAGTCCATCAAAAAAGGGCACCGTAATTTTTTTTGCCTTTGAAGCAATTTTATCAAGGACTCCTTTTAACCATTGCCTGGTAAGATGTAAAAATGTCATTGCAAACTATTTTAGGACTAATCTTTCTCGATTCTTAACTGCACTATCAACGATTTGCCGGAAAAGGTTTTCATCATCATTATGATGCGAAAATTGGCTCCGGAAGTTTGCATTTTCCCAATTCCGTAAACTGAGTCAGTTCCACTCTGGTGTGTTATCCTGAAATCAGTGGGTTTGTTTTTACTGAAAAAATCACTAAGTATCATTTCACCCTGTTCCTTCGAACAGATATTCTCCTTGTCAAGGATTACGAGTTCCACATTGTTGTTAAAATAACCTGCAACAATCCGGGCATTCCCGTTTTTGAGACCGGATTCAATCTGCACCGGAATCTGACCGGAGGCAATGTCTGTCTGAATCATCAGGAACAGCACAGTGGTGATTGCTAGCAGAATTTTCTTCATTTTTTTATATTTTAGTATTACCTGTTGACAATTAATCTAGCATGCGAATTGGCTTCTTAGGTACTGCTCCTGACTGAGGATCTTTTGCAAATGAAATAAGTCGGGTAAATTACAGTTAAACGAATGATTCAAGCCAACACCTGCGAATTTAACAATGGAATTCACAGGATGTGTAAAAATAGCATTACTTTGTAATATTATAACAATAATGATGCCGTGAGAATTACCTTGCTGCTTGTTGGATCCACTGATAAAAAATACCTGATTGAGGGGATAGAGGATTATCAAAAAAGATTGATTCATTACCTCCCTTTTGATATCAGGGTTATTCCGGATATTAAGAACAGCAGGCATCTGACATCGGATCAGCAGAATGAGAAAGAAGGGAAAGCACTGCTGGACCTGGTTTCCCCCGGAGACGAACTTATCCTGCTTGATGTGGATGGTGCCGAATTTTCCTCTACTGGTTTTGCGGGTTGGATTGAAAAAAGAATGGTTTCGGGAATCAAACAGTTAACTTTTGCGGTTGGAGGACCCTATGGATTCTCTGAAGCCGTCTGTAAACGAGCAGATAAAAGAATTTCCCTTTCCAGGCTTACATTCCCGCACCAGTTGGTGCGACTTCTTTTTATCGAGCAGTTATACCGGGCAATGACTATAATTAAAGGAGAGCCTTATCACCATGCCTAAACGTGACAGAAATATTTTATTTCGCAATATTCTTCTGATCAGTAGCTTACTGGCACTGTTGCTTTCTTTTGGCTGGGGGCCGGTGTTCTTCTCAGGTTCTGATCAGAAAGCTGAAGCAGAGAGGATATTCAGGGTTTTTGAGGGGAAGGAGAAACTGATCAAGGCCGAAATGGACCGAATGGCGCTTCTGGTCAGTGCCGGCAAAACCGGCAAGGAGCTTTGGCCAAGTACTGTCAAAGACAGGCTGGAGGATTCCGGACTTTACTTTTCGATCTCGAAAGGAGACTCCCTTATTCTGTGGACATCCTCCCTGATAGCTTTTGAAATTAATTTTGGTCAGGTTAAACCTGAAGGTTTGTTAAGAAAAATGCCGACAGGCTGGTTTTATATTTTTTCAAGACAGGAAAATGGGTATTCGCTTACCGGGTATATGCTTATAAAACGGGATTTTCCCTATCAGAACAAGTACATTAGCTCATCATTTCAGGAGGATTTCAAATTGTCAGCCCAGTGTGAAGTCCTCACCGACGAGAAACCCGGAACCATCCAGGTGTTTTGCAAAGAAGGGAAATTTCATTTTGGCATCCAGTTTAAAAACAAACAAAATGGCAGTTCCCAGGAAGCAATTCCATCCCTGCTATTTTTCCTTCTGTTTATAGTTCTCCTTTCCGCCCATTTCAACCGATGGGTCATCAGGCAGAATTTTAAATCCTGGACGAAGTTTGCAATGGTTGTCCTCTTTTCCGGGGCATTCTATCTTTTACTGAATTATTTAAAGTTGCCAGCCGGGGTTTATAACAATAAACTTTTTACCCCTGCATATTTTGCCTGGCAAAATCAGCTTTCCTCCTTAGGAGATTATCTTTTGGTATCGCTCTTACTGTTTTACATCGCACAATCTTTTTTCATTATTTTCCGGAAAGAGCGAATTCATTACCCCTTTTCTTCCTTTGGTTACGGATTGTTTTTTGTCGCTTCCAGTTATTTCGTTGTAACAACAGGACTGTTCCTCATTCTTCTGAATAATTCTGATTTGTCGCTCGAAATATACAGTAACTACAATCTCTCAGTCCCCAATATAATCGCCGCTGTATGCGTTGCAATCCAGGTGATTGGGTTAGGAGCGATCCTGGTCAGGATCCGGTGTGCAGTAAGGGCAGGTAATAAGGGGTATGTCTTCTTTGTACATAACCTGATGGTTTTGATTTTAGTACTGTTGTCAGTGTTGGTAGTCGGATTAAAAATTCCACTTATTGCGACCCTGGGTTATGTTATTATTCTCGTCCTTCTGAATTACACGGGGTTTGAACTTTTGTCCAAATATAAATTAAGCTTTCTGCTGGTATTCGGGTTGCTTTTAGCTTTCGGACTGAATTTCGTTGCCCTGGAGGAACTGGAGATACGCAAGTCGAAAATACAGCAGGTCACAGCAGTGAACCTGTCGGCGGAACGAGATCCGGCGGCTGAAATTTTCTTTTCAGACTTGGAAGCAAAAGTTCGCAAGGATACACTCATGTACACTTACCTGGCACCACCCTACCAAAATCTTGATAAATATTTAAAGGAGAACTATTTTACCGGATTTTGGAAGAATTACGACCTGCAGATCACTGTATGTGCCTCGAAGGACAGTGTTTTCATTACTGATGAGCGCCGAAGATATCCCTGTTATGATTTTTTCCAGAAGCTAAAGGAATCCAAAGGGGTACAGCTTCCAGGGTCTGATTTCTACCTGATGGATCAACTGAATGGAAGGATTTCCTATCTTGGAGAGCTGCACCTTCCCGGTTTAAGGGGCAGCCGGGGAGTGATAGCTTTCATCGGGTTAAATTCCAAAATCGTGCCCGAAGGGAAAGGCTATCCGCAACTGCTGATGGATCAACAAGCAGTCAGGAGAAACAGGGACGCCGGTTACAGTTATGCAAAATATTTTGACAAAAAACTGGTGGACAGGGGAGGCAGCTATTTGTATGACCCTCATCTTGGTAATGAAAATGTTTTCGGCAAGGATTTTACCTATTATGAAAAGGGTGGTTTCAATCACTGTATTTATAAACGCAGTGATTCAATTTATGTTGTTGTAAGCTATCCCGTTGAATCCTGGGTGGAAAAGGGGAGAGGCTTTCCGCCACTGTTCCTTCTTATTTATTTACTGGGATTCTTCTGGATACTTTTTAATCAGTGGCGAAAACTTATTCCAAAAAACAAAATTGAACTGAGGGGCAAGATTCAGCTCACCCTGGTTTCTACTTTGCTCGTTTCGCTATTTCTGATAGGATTCGGACTTGTCAATTACAATTACAGGGAGTTTCAAAGGACAATGAAGGATAATCTTGATCAAAAAGTAAGGGCTATTTCCTCTGAACTTGGGTTGAGAATCGGTAATACGATGAAACCGGATACGCTCCATGAATACCTTGCAGATCAACTTTTAATAATTTCCGATATTACCTGGACAGATATCAATGTTTACGACCTTAAAGGCCGGATGCTTGCCAGTTCCAGAAATGAAATATTTGAACATGGACTGACATCCGGCCGCATGAATCCGGCAGCCTACCAGGCAATGAGTTTTCAGGGGAATGCAACATTCCTTCACAACGAAAACCTGGGGAAAATGGAATTTTTCTCTGTATATGCGCCCCTTTTCAATACCTCTGATGAGCTGGTAGGTTATGTCAACGTGCCCTATTTTAGCCGGCAGGATGAATTTAGGCGGCAGGTTTCAGGTTTCATTGCAGCATTTGTAAACCTGTATATTCTGTTGGTGCTGATGACAATGGTTATAACACTGATTATTAGTACTAAATTAACTGTCCCACTCCTCCTGATCGAGCAAAAGCTAAAAGGAATCGCTTTGGGGAAACCCAATGCGGAAATTGAATACCAGGGCGAAGATGAGATTGGCAGATTGGTAAGGGCATACAACAAGAAAGTGGCAGAACTTGATGTAAGTGCGGATTTGCTGGCGCGTTCAGAGAGGGAATCAGCATGGAAGGAAATGGCAAGGCAAATTGCCCATGAGATTAATAATCCGTTGACTCCCATGAAATTAAACATACAGTACCTTCAGAAAATCAAGGACCAGGGTTCTCCAAATTTTGACGATTATTTTAACCGTGTTACCAGGATGCTCATCGCGCAAATTGATGCATTGTCTGAGATTGCCTCTGCTTTTTCCGATTTTGCAAGGATGCCTTCGGTACATATCGAACGCGTAGAACTCGCGGGTCTTGTCAGGGAGGTGGGCACCCTGTTTGATTTGCCGGAGGAATATAAACTACAGGTAAAATATCCGGATAAACAGATTTTTGTATCCGGTGATCGCGACCAGCTGCGCAGAGCCCTTGTAAATATCACCAGGAATTCAGCTCAGGCCATACAAAATCAGGCTGATGGATTGATATTGATAACCCTCGAGGTATTGGATCAAAATGTAAGGATAACGGTCAGAGACAATGGGCCCGGCATACCTGAGACCGACCGTATCAGGCTTTTTGAACCAAATTTTACTACCAAGACCGGAGGTATGGGACTAGGTTTGGCAATTACCAAAAGCATACTGGAAAATTACAAGGCAGAAATAAGCTTCCGGAGCATACCTGGTGAAACGGCATTTTTCCTTGATTTTCCTTTAATTAAAAATGGGAGTCAGGCATAAGTTAATTGCCCATTTCTGCAAGAAACTTGATCCGGATTAACCTGATTTCTTCCGTCTCGTAATCATCCCCCAATTCAGCAATGGCTTCTTCAAGTGAATCTGTCTCAGTATCATCTTTGAAGTAGTTGAAGATGTCGGCGACCTGCTCTTCATCCATAATGTCATAGACGTAATAGTCCAGGTTAATTTTGGTGCCTGAATTGACTATCGCCTCAATTTCAGTGAGTAAGGTATCCATGTCCATATCTTTGGAGGATGCTATCTCATTAAGCGGCAGTTTTCTGTCAATGCTTTGTATGATAAAAACCTTGTTTTTTTTTTTATTGGCAACTGACCGGACGACGAAATCCTGAGCGCGTTCAATTCCATTGTCCTCCACATGTTTTTGGATGAGTTCGACGAATGGCTTTCCGTACCTTTGTGCTTTTCCCTGACCGACTCCGATGATGTTCTGGAGCTCATCCAGGCTCGTAGGATACTGAATGGACATATCAGCCAAAGAAGGATCCTGAAATATTACAAACGGAGGAAGGTTGTTCTTCACAGCCACCTTTTTCCTCAAATCCTTCAGCATGGCAAAAAGTTCAGGATCACCTGCAGCCCCGGCTCCCTGGGGAACCTCCTCGGAATCCTCTTCCGCTTCATAATCATGGTTTTTTACGATGGTAAACGGTTGCGGGTTTTTCAGATAATGCCTTCCTTTATCCGACATTTTCAACAAACCGTAATTTTCAATATCCTTGATAAGGAAGCCTGCGATGATACATTGACGGTAAACGGCATTCCATAACTTGTCCTTATGGTCATCACCTTCACCAAAAATATCGAGTTGGTTGTGCATGAAGGATTTTACCTGCGCCGTTTCATTGCCAACAAGTATGTTGACCAGATGCTCACTTTTGCATTGTTCCTTAACATCCAGGACTGCCTGCAATGCCATGGTTACCATCTCTTTTCCTTCTATCAGTTCTTTGGGATTCAGACAGTTGTCGCAATGTTCGCAATTTTCTGTAATATACCTTTCTCCAAAATAGTGAAGCAGAATTGTCCTGCGGCACAGGGATGATTCGGCAAAAGCAACTGTGTCAAGCAGAAGCTGCTTGCCAATTTCCTGTTCGGCAACAGGTTTTCCCTGCATGAATTTCTCAAGTTTCTGTATATCCTTGTAACTGTAGAATGTGATACACTTGCCTTCTCCGCCATCCCGGCCGGCTCTTCCGGTTTCCTGGTAGAAACCTTCCAGTGATTTGGGGATATCATAGTGAACCACAAAACGGACATCGGGCTTGTCTATCCCCATGCCGAAAGCGATAGTTGCCACAATTACGTCAACTTCCTCCATCAGGAACTTATCCTGATTGCCTGAGCGGGTTGCCGAGTCCATCCCTGCATGATAAGGCAGGGCCTTAATGCCGTTTACCTGCAGAATTTCTGTGATTTCTTCCACTTTCTTTCGGCTGAGACAGTATATGATAGCAGACTTGCCTACATTATTTTTGAAGAGGCGGATGATCTGATCCTTTGCTTTTACCTTAGGCCTGACTTCATAAAAAAGATTTGGCCTGTTAAATGATGATTTATAAACATTGGCCTGAAGCATTCCCAGGTTTTTCTGGATATCACTCTGAACCTTTGGTGTAGCAGTGGCTGTCAGAGCAATAATGGGTGCTTGTCCTATTTCATTGACAATTGGTCTGATCCGGCGGTACTCAGGTCTGAAATCATGTCCCCATTCAGAAATGCAGTGTGCCTCATCAATTGCGTAGAAGGAGATCTTTATAGTTTTGAGGAAATCAATATTCTCCTGCTTGGTTAAAGATTCAGGTGCAACATACAGTAATTTGGTTTGCCCTTTCCCAATATCTTCCTTGACTTTTTGAATAGCAGATTTTGTGAGGCTTGAATTGAGGAAGTGAGCGATCCCGTCGTGGACGCTAAAACTTCTGATGGCATCAACCTGATTTTTCATCAGGGCAATCAAGGGAGAAATGACTATGGCAGTTCCTTCCTGGATGAGGGCAGGTAACTGATAGCACAGAGATTTCCCGCCGCCTGTTGGCATCAGCACAAATGTGTCTTTTCCGGCAAGCACACTTTTTATCACTTCTTCCTGTTGTCCTTTGAAACGGTCGAACCCGAAATACTTTTGAAGTTCAGCAGTTAGTGTATTATTTTCCTCAATTATCATCGTCTATACAATCCCTTTTTTCATTGAAAATACTAAGTTATAAAATATTGTCCTGCAAACAAGTCAATTATTCAATATCAATAAAATTTAACATTCAATATCAAATAGGCTTTCGGTTTAGTCTTGTGGGTAAAGAATTGTATATTTGCGCCTGAATTTTGTTTATTTTCACTTTGTTTCTACATGGCAGATCAAGAAAAGATATCAAATTCCTCCAGGAAGAAGGGTGGCGTCAGCGCTGCCGGCACTGAAATGTCATTCCTGCAGCATCTGGAGGAACTAAGGTGGCACCTGGTTCGCGCTTCAGCTGCTGTATTGATTTGTGGTATTTTTGTATTTTTGAACAAGCAGTTTATTTTTGACTACGTCATCCTGGCTCCAAAGAATGCAGATTTCATTACAAACCGTATATTTGGCTGGTTGGCAGTTCAGTTGAATTCACCAGAACTGGCCATAAATACGAAGCCTTTTCAGTTAATCAACATTGATCTTTCAGGACAGTTCAGTATCCATCTGAACCTGGCAATTATCGGAGGAATCATTATTTCGATCCCCTATATTTTATTCGAATTTTGGCGCTTTGTCCGTCCGGCCCTCTATGAAAACGAAAGGAAACATGTCACTGCTGCTGTATTTTACAGTACAGTTCTATTCCTCCTTGGGATCAGTTTTGGCTTTTACCTGATCGTGCCCCTTACAACCCATTTTTTTGGAAGTTACCAGGTAAGTGAAGAGGTTCTTAACCAGATTAACCTGACTTCTTATATTCGGTCTGTAAATACTATAGTTTTGGGAAGCGGTATTGTATTTGAACTTCCGATTATCATGTATTTTTTAAGCAAAGTCGGACTTGCCGGATCTTCTTTTTTCAGACAGTACCGCAAGCATGCCTTTATTCTTCTACTGACATTGGCAGCCATTATCACACCCCCAGATGCTTTCAGCATGTTACTGGTTACAGGGCCGCTGGCCTTGTTGTATGAACTGGGTATTGTACTGGCCAGACTGGTTGAGAAAAAGAGAAAGAGTGTTGATTTGCTGGAAGCTTAGAATGTTACCTGCAGATCCCTTCAGGGATTTTTACGGCAACGATGTGAACATGAATAAATGCTTAATTGCAGCTGAAATTTCAAAATAATTAATGTTATCTTCAAAATTCTTTGATCAAATGATTAAAGTTTCTAGCCAATGAAGTTAAGAGCAGAAAATATCGTCAAAAAATACCGTAACCGTACGGTCGTAAAAAGTGTCTCAATTGAGGTTGAGCAGGGAGAAATTGTTGGTTTGCTCGGACCCAACGGAGCCGGCAAAACAACCTCTTTTTATATGATTGTAGGTCTTATTAAGGCAGACGGAGGCAGTATTTTTCTGGATGATACTGACATTACAGCTTTTCCTGTCTATAAAAGAGCAAAACTGGGCATTGGTTACCTGGCCCAGGAGGCATCGGTATTCAGGCAAATGAGCGTTGAAGACAATATCCGCTCGATATTGGAAATGACTTCCTTTTCCAAAGAATATCAGCACGAGAAGCTGGAATCTCTTTTGACGGAATTTGGCCTTCAGCACATCAGGAAAAGCCTTGGGATACAGTTGTCAGGCGGAGAGCGAAGGCGCACTGAAATAGCCCGGTGTCTTGCAATCAATCCTGCATTTATTCTGCTTGATGAGCCGTTTGCAGGGGTCGATCCTATAGCTGTTGAGGATATTCAGCAGATAGTTTTTAAATTGAAGGATAAAAATATTGGGATTCTGATTACAGATCACAATGTCCATGAGACGTTGTCGATAACAGACAGGTCATATCTCCTCTATGACGGCAGAATTTTGAACAGCGGAAGTGCTGAGGCCCTCGCGGCGGATGATGAAGTCCGCCGGCTTTACCTTGGGCAGAATTTTGAATTGAGAAGGCCCAGAAACAAAGAAAAGGAGACAGAGTTGGAAGTAAGCGGTGATGCCTGATTTCTGAACTCCTGTACCAGGTTGCCTAAAGCAGACAATCCTCTGAGCCTCATTTCGGAGGATGCTAATTTATCGGGATGGTAATTTCATGCAGACTATTCTTTTTCATAATAGAGGAATTAAAAATAATCGTATATTTGCAGCTCGAAAATGCGGACGTGGCGTAATTGGTAGCCGTGCCAGACTTAGGATCTGGTGCCGAGAGGCGTGGGGGTTCGAGTCCCTTCGTCCGCACTGAGAAAAACCGCCTTTCCGGAACCGGAAAAAGAGGCGGTTTTTAAATATAGGGAATTGCACTGATTGAATATGCTGAACAATTCAAGGAACAATCAGCCGCAAACCTTTTGGACAGGAAGATCAGTTCTTTATTTTCCTGGAAATAAGATAATTAACGGTATATATAATATACATTCAATCATTTTTAATGAACATCTCAAGAACAAACATCGATGAACTTAATGCCGTAATCAGGCTCTCAATCGAAAAAAGTGATTACGAAGCGACGGTAAATGAAACATTGAAGGATTACCGTAAAAAAGCCAATATGCCTGGATTCCGCAAAGGAATGGTCCCTGCAGGCCTGATCAAAAAGATGTACGGTAAAGCTGTTCTTGCTGAAGAGATTAACAAGATACTCAGCAGTGAATTGAGCAGATACATCAGTGAAGAGAAACTTCAGATACTGGGTGAACCTCTGCCAAATGAAACTGATCAAAAGCCCATTGATTTTGATCATGATGAGACTTTTGAATTCGTTTTTGACCTTGGGTTTTCACCCGCCATTGACATTGACTTCAAAAAAACAGGAAAACTTCCGCTTTACGAAATCATTGTCGACGATGAGATGATCAACAACCAGGTAGAGGCTTTCCAAAACCGTTTTGGCAGTTCTGTTGATGCTGAAAAATCCGGAGAAAAGGATAATCTGATTGGCTCTCTTAAACAGCTGGATGCTGCTGGAAATGTGCTTGAAGGGGGCATTCAGGTGGATGAGGCCCAGGTTTCCATTCAAATGGTAAAGGCTAAAAAGGCAAAAAGTGCACTTTTGGGCAAAAAGGCAGGAGATATCTTCTCATTTGCTCCCAAAACCTCTTTCGACAATGACCACTACCTTAAACAGGTTCTTAAAATTGACGATGCCCAGGCAGATGGGCTTACATCCGATTTTGAAATGACTGTCAGCAAGGTAAATACTTTTGTCCCTGCTGAACTAAACGGGGATATGTTTCAGAAATCCCTGGGCGGGACAACGGATGTTACAACAATTGAGCAATTCAAGGAGAAAATTGCTGAAGATCTCAAAGCTAATCTTGGGTATTCCTCAGAATACCGCTTCCTTATTGATACAAAAGAGTTATTGACAAATTTTGTAGGGATGAAACTTCCTGAAGAATTCTTAAAACGATGGCTGGTCTATTCCAACGAGAATATCACCAGGGAACAAGTCGATGAGGAGTTCAATCATTTTGTCAAGGACCTGGAATGGACACTGATCAAGAGTCGATTCGCAAAAGACAACAACCTGCAGGTGAGTGAGGCCGACGTTGTTGCCCTGGCTAAGGAAACTGCCCTCATGCAGTTCCGTCAGTATGGCATGTTTAGTGTACCTGATGAATACCTGGACAATTATGCCAAGTCGATTCTTAAAAATGAGGAGGAGAGACATCGCATGGTTGAGAAGAAATCAGAAAGTCTGGTGCTTGAATTTATCAGGGCCAATGCAGAGCTTGATGTGAAATCAGTTTCCCAGAAAGCTTTTGACGACCTTTTTGAAAAATAGGCATTTAGTTTGATGAGAATATCTTCCCAATGATTCATTGGAAAGCGTATTTTAATAACTTTGTAAAAATCTGTCCATTTGCTTTACCTCGTGGGTAATGCAGCAGATTTTTACAAAGTTTTTCATTTTAATATCATAACACTATGAGTCTACAAAGTGATGAATTTCGCAAATTTGCGACAAAACAGATGGGAATCAGTAGTTTATCCCTTCATAAATTTGAATCTATTCACGCAAGCTATATCTCTCCCACCATTATCGAGGAGCGGCAGTTGAACATTGCCCAGATGGATGTTTTCTCCAGGTTGATGATGGACAGGATAATTTTTCTCGGAATTCCGATTGATGATTATGTTGCAAATATTATACAGGCACAGCTGCTTTTCCTTGAATCCTCTGATCCGGGCAAGGATATCCAGATTTATTTTAACTCCCCCGGAGGGTCAGTTCATGCAGGTTTGGGAATCTATGATACCATGCAATACATCAACTGCAATATCGCAACGATCTGCACAGGAATGGCTGCTTCAATGGCTGCGGTGCTTATGACCGCTGGTACAACTGGTAAACGGTCGGCACTCAAGCATTCCAGGATCATGATTCATCAGCCGATGGGTGGTGCACAGGGGCAGGCATCTGACATAGAAATTACTGCCAGGGAGATCATGAAGCTGAAACGTGAACTGTATGAAATCATTGCATTGCATTCAGGGCAAACACTTGAAAAAGTAGAGAAGGATTCTGACAGGGACTACTGGATGACTGCCGAGGAGGCAAAAGAATATGGCATGATTGATGAAATCCTGATACGCCCAAAAAAGTAACACAGGCCCTTTCCAGATCAATAAATATAATTGAATGAAGAAAATCGACAAATGTTCGTTTTGCGGACGGGAGAAAAAAGATGTTCAGCTGCTGATTGCAGGGATGGAAGGACATATCTGCGAGAACTGTATTGAACAGGCTCATTCGATCGTCGAAGAAGAATTTAAGAAAACCGTAGGATTCGACCTCAAGGGTTTAGACCTTAAGAAGCCCAAAGAGATAAAGGCATTCTTGGATCAATATGTTATTGGTCAGGATGATGCCAAGAAAATTCTTTCTGTTGCGGTTTACAACCATTACAAAAGGCTCAATCAAAAGGTCGCTGAGGATGGCACTGAGATTGAAAAATCAAATATCATCCTTGTTGGTCCGACCGGTACCGGAAAAACCTTGCTTGCAAAGACTATTGCCCGTATGCTCCACGTTCCGTTTACCATTGTGGATGCAACTGTATTAACAGAGGCTGGTTATGTGGGAGAGGACATTGAAAGTTTACTGACCCGTCTGCTTCAGGCAGCTGATTACAATGTTGAGGCGGCAGAGCGGGGCATTGTATTTATTGATGAAATTGACAAGATAGCCCGAAAAGGAGATAATCCTTCCATTACCAGGGATGTTTCAGGGGAAGGAGTGCAACAGGGCTTGCTTAAACTACTGGAGGGTGCAATTGTAAATGTGCCTCCACAGGGCGGGAGAAAACACCCTGAGCAAAAGATGATTCCTGTGGATACCAAGAATATCCTTTTTGTTTGCGGAGGGGCCTTCGAGGGAATTGAACGAAAAATCGGATTGAGACTGAACACTAAGGTTGTAGGTTACAAGGCATCTGCCGAACATGGTAAAATTGACAGGGAACACTTGCTGCAGTATGTTTCTCCACAGGATTTGCGAGCTTTTGGGCTGATCCCGGAGATTGTAGGTCGTCTGCCGGTTTTAACTTACCTGGTGCCGCTTGACAAGGATTCCCTTCGCAGGATTCTCACAGAGCCCAAGAATTCTATTATTAAGCAATACCATAAGTTATTCGAGATGGATGGTATTAAGCTTGAATTCTTGGAGGAGACACTCAATATTATAGTTGACAAAGCCATCGAATTTAAACTTGGTGCCCGCGGCTTAAGATCTATTTGTGAAACCATAATGATCGATGCCATGTTTGAAATGCCATCAGAGGGTGGAACCAGTATGGTAATCACCCCGGAATTTGCCAATGAAAAGATTGAAAGAATCAGTACTTTTCGACTTCAGGCAGGTTAACTGATTGTATCGAAATTTATATTATATTTGATCCGAATTAAAATTATAACAATAAATGAGTAAAGGAATTGTCAAATTCTTTAATGTAACAAAAGGATTTGGGTT
>CAZDLO010000022.1:34510-43473 GCA_964506325.1 uncultured Tangfeifania sp. | reverse complement strand
ATTTATAATTTATGAGTTATGAGTTAGGAGTGGGCGGCCAATTTTCCAGACTCCGGCCGGTTTCAACATTCCCTGCTGGTATAATATTTCCCGGTAGTTCTTTCCCGGAAAGCAGGTAAAGTCGGCCAGGTTGCCATTTTTCAGCGTACCCCGATCATAAAGACTGAGGGAGTGCGCCGCACGGAATGTTATGGCAGACAGCTGCTCCGCGCAGGTAAGCTTTTCGAATGTGCCCAGTATTGCTGCCTGGAGCAACAGATGTCCCATCGGGGCAGACCCGGGGTTCCAGTCGGATCCGATGGCGAGGCAACAACCTGCATCCAACAACTTTCGAGCAGGAGCAAAGTTACATCCCAAACCGAGTGAAGCTCCTGGCAATACTATTGCCACAACATCTGAAGATGCCAGCAGGGATATCTCTTTGTTCCCTATTACCTCAAGGTGGTCAACGCTTTTGGCCTTCAGACCGACAGCCAGATTTACTCCCCCTGAAGTGAATTGTTCCCCGTGAACAACCAGGTCAAATCCTGATTTCGCTGCCCCGGAAAGATACTTTGCTGATTCATCCGCAGTGAATGCCCCCTCCTCTACAAAAATGTCGATCCTATTGGTGAGTTTTCTCTCTTTTAACAACGGAAGCAGTTTGCCGGCCAAACAGGACAGGTAGTCTTCTGAATTCCCCGCAAAATCCTTTGGTTTTATATGGGCAGCAAGGCAGGTAGGCAAGAGATCTGTTGCAATATCCCTGTTGACAGAATTTATGATTTCAAGAAGCCTAAGCTCTTCCTCAACGTTAAGCCCGTAACCGCTCTTGACCTCACAGGTGGTAATCCCGCTGTTCAGCTGCCGGTTTGCCCTTGCTAACAAAAGTCTCCCGAGCTCTTCATCCGAAGCATTCCTGGTATTAACCACTGTATCCCAGATACCGCCTCCGCTTTGGGCAATTTCGGAATAGCTTTTCCCTTCCAGCCGCATGGCATAATCTGTCTCACGGCTGCCAGCCCAACAGATATGGGTATGGGGGTCAATAAATCCCGGAAGACCAATTGCTTCATAATCAATGTTTTGAATTTCCGGATTTTGGTCTTTGTATTTAAATTTCAATGCATTGAACAATCCAACCTCCAGAATCGTTCCATCCCGGTGAACAATTCCTCCTTCTTCAATCACCTCCAGCTGATCATCCGAAATGCTTCCTTTCATAGGCAGGCCGGCCATGGTAAGCAGCTGTTTGAAGGGTCCGGTAATTATGGTTGATTGACTGTTCATGACCAATAGACTCAAAAATTGTTATTTAATACACAGGGCAACTCCGGAATCCATATTATTGGTGGTTGCTAAAACTCCTTATTTAGATTCATTCCAAACTTAAATAAGTTTGCCGTTGCATCTTCGTAGCCGGCATCATGATGCCGGAAAATACCCATAGCCGGATCGTTGTACAGGACACGTCGAATGCAACCTTCGGCCCGGTCGGTGCCATCCGCCAGCACTACCATTCCGGCATGCTGTGAATAACCGATACCGACACCGCCGCCATGGTGGAAAGATACCCAGGTAGCTCCTCCTGCGGTATTAGACATCAGGTTGAGGAGCGGCCAGTCAGAAACAGCATCGCTGCCATCCTTCATCTTTTCCGTTTCCCTGTTGGGTGAAGCCACCGATCCGCAATCGAGGTGATCGCGTCCAATGACAATAGGTGCTTTCACTTTTCCCTCCCTGACAAGATCGTTGAAAAGCAGTCCGGCTTTCTCCCTCTCTCCCATGCCCAGCCAGCATATCCGGGCAGGCAGGCCCTGAAAGGAAATACATTCACCGGCTTTCTTCAGCCAGTTTATCATGTGGTAATTTTCCGGGAAAGCCTCTGAGAGTGCCTTGTCAGTGACATAAATGTCTTCAGGATCTCCGGAAAGTGCTGCCCAGCGGAAAGGTCCCTTGCCTTCGCAAAAAAGAGGACGTATGAATTTTGGGGTAAATCCGTCAAAGCCATAGGCATTTGTTTCACCTCCCAGCTTAGCCATTTCCCGTATGTTATTGCCGTAATCAAATGTGACGCTACCAAGTTGCTGCAACCGGAGCATTAACCCGACATGGCGGGCCATACTTTTTACCGACAGGCTCCTGTACAATTCAGGATCGGCTTTCCTGAGTTTCCGGGACTCCTCCAGTCCAATCCCGTTGGGAACATACCCATGAAGGGGATCATGAGCCGAGGTCTGGTCGGTCAGGATATCAGGAATAATCCCGTCATCCAGCAGATTCTGTAAAGTATCCCCAATATCGGCAACCAATCCAACAGAGATGGCTTCACCATTATCTTTGGCCTTAAGAACCCGGTTAATTGCGTCACGGTAGTTGTATTCAATAAAGTCGATGTATCCTGTATTCAACCTTTTTCGGATCCTTTCAGGATCAACGTCAACCCCCAGGAATGTTGCTCCTGCCATGGTGGCAGCCAGTGGCTGTGCTCCGCCCATTCCTCCAAGTCCACCGGAAACCAGCAATTTATGCTTCAGGTCGTTGTCGAAATATTTCTTTCCACAAGCCACAAAGGTCTCATAGGTTCCCTGCAGAATACCCTGACTGCCGATGTATATCCAGCTCCCAGCCGTCATCTGTCCGTACATCATCAATCCGTCCTGCTTAAGTCTTTCGAAATGCTCCCAGTTGGCCCAGGCCGGCACGAGATTACTGTTGGCGATCAATACCCTGGGTGCCTCGGGATGGGTCCTGACAACCCCGACTGCTTTCCCTGACTGGATCAGCAAGGAGTGATTTTCATCCAGTGTAAGCAGTGACCTGATAATTTGCTGCAAGGCTTCCGGGTTGCGCGCTGCCTGGCCGGTACCACCGTAGACCACCAGCTCTTCTGGATTTTCAGCCACCTCGCGGTCCAGGTTATTCAGCAACATTCGCAACGGGGCTTCAGTCTGCCACGACCTGGCATTCAGCTGGTTGCCCCGGGGGGACTTGTAATTTGGATGAGCAGCATATTTTTCAATAAATTCCGAAAAATTCATCTTGTTCATTTTTAAGTTGTAGTCCGTTGGCAATTGCTACCTCTCCTGAGAGCTTCACGAGGGACTTGTTTTTAACCATGGTGATGGCCTTGCCCATTTCTTCCGACATCACATGATCTGATTCTGCGAACGGGATGCTGTCGCGTACCTTGTCATGGCAAGCATCCAGGATGACGGATGATTTCAGAGGCTTCCTGAAATCAAAGCCCTGTGCCGCACAAAAAAGTTCGATTCCCTGGATCTTTTCAAGGTTGTCCAAAATCATCAGGCATTTACGCGCACTGATTGATCCCATACTGACATGATCCTCCTGCCCCAGGGAAGTTGGAATACTGTCGGCAGAAGCCGGGAAGCAGAATGATTTATTTTCACTGACAAGTGCTGCAGTCGTATATTGTGGAATCATGAACCCTGAATTAAGGCCTGTTTCACGCATCAGTAACTTGGGAAGCCCGGGAATGGTATCTTTCAGCGAGAGATAGATTCTCCGGTCTGCAATGTTGCCCAGTTCTGCTGCGGCAACAGATGTATAATCCAGGGGGATTGCCAGTGGCTGACCGTGGAAATTCCCGCCGGAAACAGAACTTCCATCTCTCAGAAGTATCGGATTGTCCGTTACGGAATTCAGTTCGATATGCAGCAATTCCTTCAGGTGAAGAAAACTGTTGCGTGAAGCACCATGAACCTGCGGAATGCACCGCAGGGAATAGGGATCCTGCACACGTGTGCAATTTTTATGGGAAATTACCATTTCTGAATCCTGGAGTAATATCCTCATCCGCCCGGCGACATAGATCGTCCCCTTGTAGGGACGAAGCAAATGAAGTTCTTCCGTAAATGTTTTGACGGAGCCCAGCATCGCTTCGAGATTCATGGCTGCAATCAGGTCCGCATTGTCGAGGCAGTTCTGGAATCTCTCGATCACTTTGATGGCATGTGCCGCAATAAATTGGGTGCCATTAATCAGGGCAAGCCCTTCCTTGGCCACGAGGCTCACGGGTAACAGTCCTGATTTTTGCAGGACAGCTCCTGTCTCTGAACGTGTACCCTGGTAATAGACTTCTCCCAGACCTATCAATGGAAGAAACAAATGAGAAAGCGGAGCAAGATCACCGGAAGCTCCGACCGAACCCTGTGAAGGAACTACCGGGATAATATCCTGGTCGATGTGCCACATAATCCTTTCGAGAGTACTCAGGGCGATACCAGAATAACCCATGGAAAGGGCATGAACCTTCAGTATCATCATCAGTTTGGAAATTTCCGGGGCTATAGGATCTCCCACTCCGACACTGTGGCTTTTCAGAATGTTGTACTGTAGTTTCCTTGTATCCTGCTCAGAGATAATGGTCGTGCACAGCGGACCAAAACCGGTGTTGATTCCATAAACATGCTGGTGGTCGGCAACAATCTCTTCCACCCTTTTTCGGCTCTGATCGATTACTTTTGCCGCGGCAGGGCTGATTCTACCCTTCACCTCTCCGGAGGCAATTTCCAACGCAATACAGGTTGTCAGCCTGTCTTCACCATAATTGAAATATCTTGATTTGGTCATAACCGTCTAAAGAAATTAAAAAAGTGAAATGTGCAGTTCCGACATTCCGGCAGCCGACACCTGGAAGAAATTACCTTAACGGATGCCCCTCAGGTTGCAGGGACCTTCATCAGAATAGTCCATGGAACTGCGCATTGATCCTGTCAATTATTTTACTGAGGTCTTCCTGACTTTGCTCAAAATTCAGATTATCAACATTGACAATCAGCATTTTACCAAGCGTGTACCTTGAGGCCCAGGCTTCATAACGCTGGTTTAGCTGACTGAGGTAATCGATTCGGATACTGTTTTCATACTCACGGCCTCTCTTTTGGATATTGTTGACAAGGGTCGGCACTGTTGCCCTCAGGTAAATTGTCAGGGTGGGTGCTTTGATCAACCTGCTCATGAGGGAAAAAAGGGTGTGGTAATTGGAGAAATCACGGGAACTCATCAACCCCATCTCATGGAGGTTGGGTGCAAAAATTTCGGCATCCTCATAGATGGTCCTGTCCTGGATAACGGTTTTACCTCTGTCGCGGAATTCCAGAACCTGGCTAAACCGTGAGTTGAGAAAATAGACCTGCAGGTTAAAGGACCAGCGTAGCATATCATGGTAAAAATCATCCAGATACGGGTTGTTGTCTGCATCCTCAAAATGGGCTTCCCATCCATAATGCTTGGCCAGCAGGCGGGTCAGTGTTGTTTTGCCGGAACCAATATTTCCGGCAATTGCGATGTGCATGTTAACGGGCTCTTTCTTCATATGTTGTTATAATTTTTTTCTGGCATTAGGGTCATCAGGATGATGAAGGCATTCATTATTTTCATCCCGGCGCTTATTTTTGAAGCCTTTTACTTATTTCCAGGAGTTCATCCAGGTAATCCCTGTTATTGGACAGCCTGGGCACCTTGTTTTGTCCGCCGAGTTTGCCTTTTTCACGCATCCACTGGTGAAAAGTCCCCCTGGTGGCAATTATAACCTTAGGCCGGTTAAGTGTGGTGCTGTTGAAGCGTTTGGCCTCATAATCAGAATTGAGCTCCTGTAATCTGATATCAAGCTGGTTGGTGAAATTTTCGAGGCTATCGGGTTCTTTCTCAAATTCGATCAGCCACTCATGTGATCCCTTGCTGGCACTGTCACTCATAAAAACTGGACCGGCACTGTATTCGCTGATAATAGCACCTGTTGCCCCGGTAGCAGCAGATAAGGCCCTTTCCGCATTGTCAACGATTATTTCTTCCCCAAAAGCATTGATAAATTGTTTTGTTCTGCCGGTAATCCTCAATTTGTATGGATTTTTGGTGGTGAACATCACTGTATCACCGATCAGGTAGCGCCAAAGTCCGCCATTGGTAGAAATAACAATGGCATAATTTACCCCGGTTTCAACTTTCCAGAGAGGCAGCGCCTTTGGTGAATCCTTGCCCAGTTCATTCATGGGGACAAATTCGTAAAAAATGCCGTAATCCAGCATCAGTAACATATCCGGAGAAGATGGGTCATCCTGGATGGCAAAAAATCCCTCAGACGCATTGTACGTCTCCATGTACTGCATATTCTCGGAGGGGATAATTTTTTTGAACTGTTCACGGTAGGGTTCAAAAGCGATGCCTCCATGAATAAAAAGCTCCAGATTAGGCCAAATCTCAAGTAGATTTGATTTTCCTGTATAGCTGAGTATGTATTTCATCAGAACCAGGTTCCATGAAGGCACACCTGCAAAAGATGTAACATTTTCATTTACAGTTGTTTTGGCTATCTCTTCTATCTTTTTTTCGAACTGTTCGATGAGTGCAATTTCCGTAGGCGGCGTTCTGTGAAAATCCGTCCAGAAAGGGAGGTTCTCAATCATAATGGCAGAAAGATCACCATAGTACGAATTGCTGTTCATGCTGTTAACCCTGTGACTTCCTCCCAGTGTCAGGCTTTTACCGGAAAGCAACCGTGTTTCCGGGAAATTTTTATAATAAATAGCAAGCACGTCCTTCCCGCCCTGAAAATGACATTCATCCAGGGATTCCTTGGAGACAGGAATAAATTTACTCTTTGCATTGGTAGTACCGGAGGATTTGGCAAACCATTTGATTTCACCGGGCCAGAGTACATTTTTCTTCCCATCAATCATCTGACTGATAAATGGCTCAATTTGTTCATACGTCGAAATCGGAACCCGCTGTTGAAAATCTTTTACCGAGGCTATGGATTCATAATCATATTTCCTGCCCCATTCACAATTCTGGGCAGAGCCGAGCAAATCGAAAAGCAGTTCCTCCTGGATATCCCTTGCATGTTCGACGTACAGTTCAATCTGGTAGATTCGTTTATAATTAATCCAGTTTATGAGTGAATTGATTATGGCCATGGAGTCTGGTTAACGCAAAAATTAGATTTAATACAGTGGTTAAAACTACGAATTTTCATGCAATCCGAAGATGACAAGATTTAATTTTTTAACTTTATTCCCTGCTTCACTTATCCGATAAAAGTTATGAACATTGTAGACATTATCATTATCATAATCCTTATAGCAGCTGCTGTACACGGATTTGTCAAAGGCTTCTTTGTAGAGTTCGCCTCCGTGGCAGCAATAGTCCTGGGGATTTTATGCGCCGTGATGTTTTCTGGCCATCTCAGTGGCTGGTTGCAAGGTTTTGTATCCTGGAGCCAGGAATCCACTAAGATTGTGGCATTCCTGATAATTTTTATTGGTGTTGTTATTGCAGTTCATTTGATCGCCAACATACTTGAAAAATTTGTAGAGGCGATTGCCCTGGGAATACTAAGCAGGATCGGTGGTGCAATCTTTGGGGTTGTCAAAACAATATTTATCCTGAGCTTCTTAATGTATGTTATTGCCCGTATTGAAGCCTACGATGTGACAATAATCCCCAAAGAGCCGAAAAGCAGATCAAAGTACTATGCTCCGATAGAAAAACTGGTGCCCAACCTCTTCCCCTTTCTTCGGGAAAACAAAGAATCAGGTCCGAAACGGGAAGTATTCTGATTTACTTTATGGCCATTACCTTTTGTGAAAAATCCTTCCAGAAATTAAGGTGAAATTCAAGACTTTTCTCACTGCCAAGTTTTTCATGAAGTGAAAACTTATTGCCGGGCGTATAGTAGTAGCGGCTTTCAGGCAGGTAAAGTGAAGATTGTTCTGGGTGAAACTGCACACCTATCACCTCTTTGAAAATCTTGTGCTGTAAAGCCTCAACAACCTTCCCATCCAATGAGACCGCAATGATGTCGAGGTTTTTTCCCAATTCCCCGACTGCCTGGTGGTGAGAACTCAAAATGTATGGTTCTTGCTGCCCGGTATTCTTACAGAGATTATCCAGGAAACCTCCTGCTTTCATTTTGACTGGATGTAAAAAGCTCCAGGAGAGGTCTATACCCGGATTTAACTGGGTATTGTAGTTGCGGTGCCGGTTTTTTGCATCCAAGGCAAGCATTCCTTCGGCAGTCGTGATGTGGTATACCTCTTCAGGTATGTCCTGGATCAGTGTACCGCCAGCTGCAACATTCATAGTCTGCATTCCAAGGCAAAAAGCGCGGACTATCAGTCCGGGTTTTTCCAGCAGCAAGGGTTTAAAATCCGGGTTGCGGCTTCCGCCGGTCATGTGAAAAAAGAGAGAGGTTTCCATCAGGTGGCGGTACGGATCTGTTACTTCAGTGAGCAAATGTTGCTTTTCTCCGTATATGGAGGGCTGAATGTCAGGTCCGCCATTAAATAGTATCGCATCCGCCTCCTTTACTATCCTTTTAAATGCTGCGGTACAGTCATTCTCCCCGTATATATTCCGGACATCAAGTTCCCCGATGATTTTTTCCAGCCTGAAATGCTCAATCTTTTTCTCGTCCAGGTACTTCTCTGACCTGGAATAATCATTGGCCTCCATAGAATGGTAGATTCCCACTATCTCAAGGTCCCGGACATCGATCATTTTGAGCCTTACCAGCTCCATTACATTTTCTATATTCCCCACGGTAGGATGCAGCATGTATACTTTATGCTGAGCAACTGCGGTAATGATTGTTACCTGCAGAATTGCCAAAATAACGAGTACCTTATAAATGACCCTATGCATTTTCATTGGTTGGATATTTTTTATTTGCACCTTTTTGAATAACCTGTTTCTGTAGTGACTGAAAGGATAAACTACCCTATTGCAGGCACTGAAAACTCCGGATCAATAGAAGATCCAAAATTCCATGACTTCATTATTTCTTCCAAAGATCGGAAAAGTTCGGTTGAATATCAATTCAATTTTACCAGCCGGAATATTGCGTTAATTTTGCACAAAAATAGGCAAGATTAAGAGACAGCTGCATATCATTAAAATTCTCAGGCAGATAGGCTGGCTTTCCTTTGAAGACTCAGAGCAGTAAACACAATACGATTCAA
>CAZDLO010000022.1:0-34500 GCA_964506325.1 uncultured Tangfeifania sp. | reverse complement strand
TTTGTAGAAGAACTTTCCTGGAGAGGCATGATACACGACATAATGCCCGGACTTGAAGAACAACTCACCAAAGAGATGACAACTTCTTACGTAGGCATTGATCCTACTGCAGATTCTCTCCATATCGGACACCTGGTGGGTGTGATGATGCTTAAACATTTCCAGGTTGCCGGCCATAAACCAATCGTTCTGGTTGGTGGTGCTACCGGCATGATCGGCGACCCTTCCGGAAAATCACAGGAGAGAAACCTGCTCGATGAGCAGACGCTCAGACACAACCAGGAATGCCTGAAGAAACAGCTGGCAAAGTTCCTGGATTTTGAATCCGATGCCAGAAATGCTGCAGAAATGGTCAACAATTATGACTGGATGAGCACCTTCACATTCCTGGATTTCATCCGGGACATCGGCAAGCATATCACCGTCAACTACATGATGGCTAAGGATTCGGTCAAGAAGCGACTCGATTCTGACAGCGGCTCCGGAATGTCGTTTACCGAATTTACCTACCAGCTGGTGCAGGGGGCGGATTTCCTCCATCTTTACCAGAACAACAACTGCAAACTGCAAATGGGGGGTTCCGATCAATGGGGTAACATCACGACAGGAACTGAACTCATCCGGCGCAAAACTGGTGGCGAGGCATTCGCCCTCACCTGTCCCCTGATAAAAAAGGCGGACGGCTCAAAGTTCGGGAAAACCGAATCCGGCAATGTCTGGCTTGATCCGGTGCGCACATCTCCCTATAAATTTTACCAGTTCTGGCTCAATACATCCGATGAGGATGCCCAGAAATACATTAAGATCTTTACTTTGCTTTCAAAGGCAGATGTTGATATTCTCATTCAGCAGCACCTCGAAGCCCCGCATCTTCGTCTGCTTCAAAAATGCCTGGCCAAAGAAGTAACCTGCATGGTTCATTCCGAAGGAGCCTATCATACAGCTGTGGAAGCCTCTGAGATTCTATTTGGAAAAGGGACCGAGGAAACTTTGCGCAAACTGGACGAGGCGACCCTGCTATCCATATTTGAAGGGGTGCCCCAGTTTCAGTTGTCTGCCGCGGATTTGAGCCAGGGGATCAATGTTATTGATTTGCTGACCGACAAAAGCGATGTTTTTCCTTCCAAGGGTGAGGCGCGCCGTGGCATTGCCGGCGGGGGTGTTTCCATCAACAAAAGCAAACTGGAAACAGCCGACCTGATAGTAGGAGCCGGACAACTGATAGGCAGTAAATACCTGCTTGTCCAGAAAGGGAAGAAAAACTATTACCTTTTTATCGCTGAATGATGCGGGAATGAGAGTTGTACCCTCTCCCTGACAATTTTTTCCATTTTCAACATAACTACTACTGAAGGAATAAGCCAAAGAAATAGGGCCAGGACCGGGGTAAGGAGAAATCCTGTCTAAGGAAGTTGATGTATCAATTCCGGTAATCCTCTAAACAAAATCCCGGCATGCCCGATGAGCTGACCTCCTACCATGCCATTACCATACAAAATCAGGGATTTCTTCAGAGACCTTGATTTCAGGTATGGAACAGCTTTTCGTTGCATAAAAATAAAAAGCCGTCACCGGTTCCGGATAATGAAGACAGGATGGTATATATTTAGGGTAAATCAATCTTAGGAGGCTTCCGGGTATCTGAATAAAGGATGCTTGTGTTTGTAAAGAACTGGACTATTGACAATAAACCAAATTGTGCATTTAAATCATTTGGCCGGGCTTAATCAGAAATGATATTTTTGTACTTATTATATAGGAAGGAAATGATTAACAGCAGAACTCCCAGTGAAACAAATACAATTGTTTTTGACATTGTATTAAGTTCCTTGAGATCATAAAAGAATAGTTTCCCCAGAGTGGCCGTAAAAAGTGCAATGGCTCCTATCCTAAGGTGCTTTTTCATTTTCCAGATACCTAGTGAAATCAGGAAAAGAGAATATACCCCCCAAAGAATACTCAAACCCAGTTTATACGACTGTGCCGATCCACCGATATTCATCCATGTAACCAGCTCGGTGCTGAGAATCCAAACAAAGGACAGATGCAACAACAGGTCAAAATGGATCCTTAAATCTAATTTAAGTAATCCCTGCCTTGTGTTTTTATAACAGGAATAAAGCAGGGTCCCGAAAAAAGCCAGCGAGATATACCTTATCCACAGATTGAAACTGCTGTGGGGATAGACATGATTTTCTGTATTCCCAAGATAATTGTCACGAAGAACACCCAGAATGTACAATGTAAGAAAAAGGTAAAAACAAATGGCTATCGTACTGAATATCAGATTCACATAACCCAAAACCTGATTTTTAAGTTTGTGGATGTTTACCAGGGATAGTATCGTCAGGAAAAATAAAGAATAGTTCTCAAGCCAGACAGTATTGTAAAGAAGGAGATCTCCATTGTAAATGGGACCTGAGACAAGACCATCTTTATAGGTTATTGTTGTTCTGGACGCTTCATACATTTGATCCCAGTACAGGTAAATTTCATTTCTGAAGGAGAAGTACAACAGGATGAGAAAAGAAGAAGGGATGAAGTAGGAGGCCAATGTCACCAAATCCTCCATTCCGACAAGAGTGGAAGGATGTTCATCATCGATGCTAATCAGGTAAATAAAACCAATAGAAGCAAGCGCCAACAAGGAGGTCATGAAAAACGGGTTGAACAAAGGAATAATCCTGACGGCATCTTCCAGTTGTTCCTTGTAGTAATAACATTTACTCCAATCACTGAGAAGGCTGTAAGCCATTAGCACCATCACGGGGTAGGATAGCAATTCATAAACATAGCCCTGTTTTGTCTTCCCTATCCAATAAAGCAAAGCAGCTTCACCGGCAAAAAGAAGAGTTACCCAATAACTGTCCAGCTGAACAGGAATAGCTATTGTAACGAAAACCAAGACCATGCCCTGAATGAAATATAACAGGTTTTTGTCGGGGAAATTCCGGTATGATATTAACGTCAGTACAGCAAAATGAATCAATGCATTGAGTATGGTGAACAGACCCAATGCCCATTCCCAGTCGGGCTGATACCTAAGGATTGAATATCCTAACCCGTAAAATATCGAGAAATTGGCAAGTAAGAGCATGATATCCGGCAAGTCCAGCTTTTCTTTTTTTGTAACCTTGTAAACCAGAAAAGTCACATAAAAAATGGCGAAGAATATTGTAAGAAACAGGAATGCCAATTCATAGTCCCTGTTAAATCTGTTTTGTGAGGTATACCAGGAAAGATAGATGATCCATGTAAGAATGAATGAAGAGAAATGGAGCGGTTCCCAGTATTTCTTTATTGAGATGGCAAGTATCCCTATATTTATTATTGCCACATAAGTGAACAGCACTGCCGCCTGAGCAGGATCATTGCTTAAAAGGAAAGGAATGGCATAAGCACCGACCAAACCGATATGGGCGATAACCTGCCGGTCGTACTTAAGCGCAGCAAAAACAGTACCGGCTGTGATGGAGGCCATGAGAATGAAAGCAGCCGGCTGGGGAAGAAGTTCATAAAAGGTGTACGCTGCATAGCTAATGAAATACAGAATAGCCATGGATCCGCTTACCAGAACAGCACTGTAATTCGTATACTGAGATTTCAGGCGTATACCAAATAATAGAAGGACAATTCCGGCAAGATAGCCAACCAAAATTCTAACAAGGGGGCTTATGAGATCGTGGTCAATGGTGTATTTGACACCGAGTGACACCCCGATTACGGTAATTCCGATGCCTATTTTGTTGATCAGGTTTTCGCCTATAAATTTCTCCATGCTGAAGGACTCTTCCTGGTATTGTTCGGACTGACTTTCAGTCTCTGCAACATGATTTTGAGACACTTTCCCAGGGGTGTAATCAACCTGCTCATTTTCATCCTCCTGCTGAACCCGGTCAATCCTATCTGGTTCACCTGGTGCATTCAGGCTTTGAGGAGAATCAGAATCTCGGGATGCCGAGGCCTTTATCCTGTAAATTTCAGTTCGCAGATGAAAGATCTCTTTTGAAAACATTTCCTGCTTTTTCTGCAATACTTCCAGCTTTTCAAGAAGCTTTTCCAAATTTTTGGGATTCTCATTCATAGTTTGGTTTGTTTGTGTGTTAAACCTGCCAGAACCTGAAGACTAAACCAGGCCTTGAATGCTGAGAACTTGCCTGATTCCTATGCTGCCAAGAGAAAAAACCAAAATAATTCAATTTTTGAGGGTTAAGAAATTAAATGTAACAATAATATTATTAAACGCAAAACTTTGAAAATCAGAACAGAAGTGTAAAATATATGAAAATTGCCCGGATCGTGAAACTTTTCAGCAACCCTTGCAAGTTCGCAATTGCCGATCTTAAAAAATTTCTGAACTTGCGGGACAATTGATTACAACATTCAGTCAAAACAATAATTTTGAACATTACAATGAGCGACAACAATAACCTTCCGCAGCCCTGGGACCTTGAATTTTCGGTCCGGGATTATGAGTGTGATTTACAGGGAATCGTAAACAATGCTGTTTACCAGAACTATTACGAACATGCCAGACATCAGTTCCTTTTAGGGAAGAATATCGATTTTGCAGGGCTGCACAACCAGGGCATTGACCTGATTGTTTCCAGGGTGGAAATAGATTATAAATTTTCACTCCGAAGCGGAGATCGTTTCAGGGTAACGGTTGCCACGCACAGGGAGGGTCACCTCCGGCTGGTTTTTGTACAGGATATCTTCAAACTACCGGAAAACAGGCATGTTTCTCATGCAAAAGTTACCGGAGTTGGATTAAATCATGGCAGACCTGTCAAACTTGATGGTATTGCCGGATTTGATGATTTGCTGTAAAATGGCATTAAATCCGGGGTCTATACTGCATTGCTTCCCTTTGAAATGATCCGGGCCAAAAAAACCGCCTGGTCTGAAAGTATTTAAAGCATCGGTCCTGATACTTTGTACTCTTTTCCCTACATTTGTATTTCACATCAATCTGCACTACTTACCCAATTAAAAAATGATCAAATGCTAAGAAAAATCAGTCTGATCGGGTCTTTGATTCTATTGTTGTCAATCCCGAATGTTTCCAAAGCCATCGATTCTGCCAAACCATTTCTTGGCCGCTGGGCCCTCTTCCTCCCGGGTGGTGCCGGCTGGCTGGAGGTCAAACAGATGGACACCTATCTTGATGCCAGCCTTCTTTGGTACGGTGGCAGTGTCGAACCCGTTTCCAGTGTATACATGGAGGGTGAAACCCTGGTTGTCACAAGGTCACTCAACTTCGTTCGCCCGGCAAAGGAGGCAGGTGCTCAGGCCAGGACTCACAATGCGAGTGTACAGTTTCGTTTTTCCCTGTATGCTGATCAGCTGGTTGGCGAAGAGCTCTCTCCTCAAAAAGACGGAAGCTCTGCAACCATGCGCTTTACCGGTAAAAAAATTCCTGATCTTCCAGCTGCTCCTGAGCTCTCCAAACTGGTTTACGGAAAACCCGTAAAACTATTTAACGGCAAAGACCTTACAGGATGGAAACTCCTGGAAGAGAAAAAAGTTAGCGGTTGGTCGGTTGTTGACGGAACGCTCATCAACGATCCGGTTCAAAAAACGGGACAACCCCACGTTTCGTATGGTAACCTCTGCACTGTTGACAAATTTGAAGATTTTAACCTGAAACTCCAGGTTAATGTTCCTGCCGGAAGTAACAGCGGCATTTACCTGCGTGGCATCTATGAGATCCAGGTCATTGACAGTTACGGGCAAAAACTTGATCCCCATAACATGGGAGCACTTTACAGCAGGATCACACCTTCCGAGGCAGCAGAGAAACCTGCAGGCGAGTGGCAGGATGTAGATATCACTCTGTGCGACAGGCATGTGACTGTCATACTCAACGGCAAGACCATCATCAACAATCAACCTGTCCTGGGTTGTACAGGAGGGGCCATCACTGCCTGCGAGTTCATCCCCGGACCTTTGTACCTCCAGGGAGATCATGGCAAGGTCCTCTACCGTAATATAGAGATTAAGCCGATCATCAAAAAATAGAAACCGACTGTTTGCCAGAAGGCCCTGCTATCAAAAATAGCAGGGCTTTTTATTTATAATCACATAGTGAAATAAATAGATGATTATTGTCAGGAATTTAACCAAATATTTGCTTTTGGCTTTTTTTTAGTTTAATTTTCGGGTTATCAAGCAATTTTCAGCCAAACTAAGTGGTTTATATACCACACATGAACAGGTCAGTAATATCTGACAAACAGACTAACGCTTTTTTCATTCTTGTTTCGTTTCAAATTGGAAGATTTCAGGTTCAATCATCTTTCCGACTGAAATTGATTGTGCTGCCCGGCTAAATCAACTTTCCGTTCAGCATGAGAGTGGGAATGCTTATATAATTAACATTCAATTATATATATTTCACTTGTCCCAATTTCTCAAATCTAAAGTTTATGAATCTATGAAAAAAAGGAAGCTTATTTTTCAACCCAGGGCAAAATTGCTCAGGGGACTACTCACAATGACAATATTGGTGATAGTTATGTCAGGAGTTGCCTTTGCGCAACTTAAATCGGTCAGCGGTGTTGTAAAGGATGATACAAATACACCAATTCCTGGGGTGAGTGTTCTTGCCAAAGGAACAACCATAGGAACGGTTACTGACAACAATGGAAAGTATTCCCTTACCGGAATTCCTGAAGGGACCAATGTCCTGTCATTCACTTTTATAGGAATGGATGCTCAGGATCAGCCCATCGGATCAAAGACGACCATTAATGTTGTTTTGAAAACCAGTTCTGTTGGTGTAGAAGAGGTAATTGTGGTAGGATACGGAACCCAGAAAAAGGCCAACCTTACCGGTGCTGTGGACCAGGTAAAGGGAGATGTATTTGAAAATCGCCCTATTGCCAACGTTTCACAAGGTTTGAAGGGGGTTATTCCTAACCTGAACATCAAGTTGATGGATGGTAAACCCAACCAGGCACCAAGCTACAATATCCGGGGAACCACATCCATCGGACAGGGAGGAAGTGCCCTGGTTCTTATCGATGGAGTAGAAGGGGACCCAAGCTTGTTAAACCCAAACGACATTGCCAGTGTTTCCATCCTGAAGGATGCCGCCTCTGCCTCCATTTATGGTGCCAGGGGAGTATTCGGTGTTGTATTGATAACTACAAAGAACCCGGAAAAGGGAAAGACAAGTGTAACCTTTTCATCCAGTTATGCCATTAAGGATCCTGTCAGGTCACCGGATTTCGTGACAGACGGATATACCTGGGTAAAGATGTTTTCCGAGGCTTTTGTTAACGGCGATGGTTCCTTCCCACAGAACATCAACAAAACATTGAAATTTTCGCAGGCATATCTGGATGAATTCAAAAGGAGAGTTGAATCAGGACAGCCTTACAATAAAGTTGATATTGATCCTGTCACAGGTGAATATGTCTATTATGGCAGTACTGATTTCTACAAGGAACTTTACAAAAAAAACCTGAGTGCAACAGATAATAATCTTACCATAACAGGAAGCAGTGAAAAAGTGAGTTACCTGGTTTCCGGCCGTTTCATGGCCCAGGAAGGACTTTTCCGATATAATTCTGATGATTACAGCATGAAAAATTTTCGTGCGAAAGGCTCTGTCAAATTGTTTCCGTGGCTGATAATTGACAACAACACAGAGTATTCTGACATGTCTTACCACAATCCAATGAATGTCGGAGAGGGAAGCGGTATATGGAGAAACATCGCGGATGAAGGTCACCCTAACGGAACCATGTTCAACCCTGATGGCTCATTAACCATGGTTTCGGTTTACAATGTGGGTGATTTATGGTATGGAAAGAATGGCATAGACAACCAAAAAAAGGTATTTAAAAACACCACAGGTTTTACCGCACAGTTTCTCAACAATAAATTAAGAGTAAAAGGCGATTTCTCATTCCGAAATACCGACAATAACACAAAGCAGCATCGTGTTCAGGTTCCATACAGCAATAAACCTGGCGTAACCGCCTTTGTAGGAACAACCACCAACGACCTTGCCTACGACAACAGGGGAACGCAATATCTTGCTACAAACCTGTATACTGAATATGAAAACACTTTCAAAAGTGTTCATTATCTGAAGGCAATGATAGGATATAACTATGAGCAATCCACCTACAACAGGCTGGCAGTTCAAAGGAACGGACTTATTTATGAAGGTGCCACAGACTTGAACCTGGCCCTGGGACAATCGATTGTAACCGGAGGAGGTTATGAAAGATGGGATATCCTTGGGGGCTTTTCAAGAGTGAATTATTCCTACAGGGACAGGTATCTGGTTGAAGTCAATGCCCGGTATGATGGTTCTTCAAAATTTCCGGTTGATCAAAGGTACGGCTTCTTTCCTTCTGTTTCAGGAGGTTGGCGGCCTTCCAAAGAATCATTCTGGCATGTGTCTCCTAAACTGCTTTCTGATGTTAAACTTAGAGCTTCCTATGGTTCTCTGGGAAATGGGAACATCAGTTCCTATGTATACCAGGAGCAGTTTTCAATCTCTCAGTCAGGAAACATCCTGAATGGAGTAAAACCCCAGCAAACCAGCCGCCCTTCTGTCTTACCTGATGGAATTACCTGGGAAACATCCACCACTTCTGATTTTGGTCTGGATTTCTCGATGTTATCCGACAGATTAAGATTCGTGGGTGACATTTTTGAGCGCAATACTACTAATATGTTTACCATTGGCCTTACTCTTCCAGCAACATTTGGAGCTACTCCTCCAAAAGGGAATTACGCTGACTTAAAGACCAACGGATGGGAAATGACGATTACCTGGCGGGACAAGTTCACTATTGGTTCCAAACCTTTGAATTATGATGTTAGATTTACCCTGGCCGACAGCAAAGCTGTCATTACCAGGTATAACAACCCCGACAAACTTCTGTCAGATTATTATGAAGGCCAGGTAATTGGTGAAATGTGGGGTTATGTAACTGAAGGATTCTTTAAGGATGACGCAGATGTTGCTGCCCACGCCAAACAAAGCCCGCAAATGAGGGCATCGCCTACCAATATCTGGTATGCGGGAGATATAAAATTAAAAGACCTGAACAACGATGGATTTATAAACATTGGCACTAACAGGGTATCCAATCCGGGCGACAGGAAAATTATTGGGAACACTGCTGCCCACTATACCTATGGGATAAATCTGGGTGCCGACTGGGATAACTTCTTTTTCTCCACCTATTTTAATGGGGTTATGAAACAGGACTGGTATCCCAGCATAGAAGCCGAATTCTTCTGGGGTCAATACAACAGGCCTTATAATAACATTCCAACATGGCATCTTGGCAACATGTGGACACCTCAGAATACAGATGCATATTTCCCTAGGACAATGTCCAGAGCAGCCTCCAGCAATACTGCCCGGGAGTTGGGTGTAGTACAGACCAAATACAAGCAGAATGTCGCCTTTATCAGGATGGCAAATGTTCAGTTCGGGTACAACCTCCCAAAGAAACTGATATCAAAAATCGGAGCAAGTGATCTTAAAGTATTTTTCTCGGGTGAAAACCTCTGGGCATACTCTCCTCTGTATAAACTTGTGAAAGGGATTGATGTTGAAAATACCGTGCCTTCTGACCAGCTGTTTACATCAGGCAATGCAGGAGACGGATACAACTATCCGATGCTGAAAAGTGTCTCATTGGGATTAAGTATTACCTTCTAACAACACCCTTATAATATTTCAGTTATGAAACGAACATGTTGCTTTGCCATACCCATTAGTAGGATGATAATTTTTATCAGCATGGAGTTCCATACTACATTTAAAAAACAAATTATTATATTATGAAAAAACAATATTTGTGGTTTCTCCTTTTAAGCCTCCTTTTTGTTCGGTGCAATCTGGAAGAAACCCCCGTATCAACAGCGTCAAAGTCAGCAGTTTTTGGCAGCCAGCAAGGACTGGACCTTTATGCCAATTCTTTCTATTCAATCCTGCCTGGCAAAAGCACCAGCCTGGATGCCTTATCCGATTATATGGCTATAAAAAGTGTTAATTCATTTATCCAGGAAGGCGCCTTCGCCCCAACATTAAGTTCAGGCTGGACATGGACAGATTTAAGGAACATCAACTATTTTATAGCGAATTGTAATGACCCCATGGTTCCTGCTGATATCAGGAAGAACTACATAGGAATAGCCAAATTTTTCCGCGCCTATTTCTACTTTGAGAAAGTCAAGCGATTCGGGGATGTCCCATGGATCAGCAAACCTTTGGATGTGGACGATCCGATTTTGTACGGACCCCGCGATTCACGCACACTGGTAATGGATTCAATTTTGGTTGATATTGATTATGCCTGCAACAACATCAAATCATCCAGCGATCCATCCAGAAGCCTGGTCACCAAATATGTCGCCTATGCTCTTAAATCCAGAATCTGCCTCTTCGAAGGAACATTCAGAAAATACCATACAGAACTGAATCTTCAGGGGACTGCAGCCACCTGGCTTGGATATGCTTCGGCGGCAGCCAAGGAAGTGATGGACAAAGGTGGTTATTCAATCTATACCACGGGTGGACCGGGAAAATCATACCGTACCGTATTTACCAATCCACTACCTGTTGCCAGTGAGGTAATGCTGGCTGCAATCTGCGATTTAACTTTGTCTGTATTGAATGATGCCAACTGGTATTGGACCAGTGGTACTTACGGAGACAAAGCCAGTTTTACGAGAACCTTCATCAATACTTACCTGAACCTGGACGGGACTCCGTTTACAAGCAATCCCGCTTATACCACCATGCCGTTCAAAGATGAGGTTAAAAACAGGGATCTAAGGCTCAAACAAACTATCAGGCTGGGAGATTACAAACGGTTAAGCGGAGGGTCACTGGTTCCTGCACCACCGCTATTCTCCTACACATTTACTGGTTATATGCCTATCAAATGGACACTCGATGACATGTATTATGACACCAGGGACCTGAACATCAACTCCATCTCCGAATTCCGTTATGCGGAAGTATTGTTGAATTATGCTGAGGCCAATGCTGAACTCGGAACTCTGACCGATGCCGATTGGGCAAAAACAATTGGTGTTCTCCGTACCAGGGGAGGAATCACAACAGGTTTGACCACCAAACCCACACTTGTGGATCCATATCTTGTGGCCAAATATTTCTCCAAAATCAGTGATCCGGTTATCCTGGAGGTTAGAAGAGAAAGAGGCATCGAACTATGCCTGGAGGGATTCCGGTTCTCTGACATCCTGAGATGGAAAGTGGGTGAAATCATGAACCAGGAGTGGAATGGATTCTATGTCCCTTCCCTTGTAACGCCAATGGATCTGAACGAAGACGGGATCATGGATGTTGCTTTTTACCAGGGAACAAAGCCCTCTCCAGCAGTTTCAGGGGTCACTTACGTCGACGTTTCTCCTACAGTAAGTGGCAAAACCAATACCATGCTTTTGAAAAACGGCTCCTCCGGAGAATTGACATGGATGAATAATATCTCCCGAAAATGGGAAGATAAAATGTATCTCTATCCCATTCCTCAGACTGATTTGCTTGCTAACCCAAACCTGAAACAAAATACCGGTTGGTAAGAAGAGTACAGCAGCATTATTCACCAAAAAGATAATCATATCTTTATCAGGCAATCCTGTTGAAATTTCAACAGGATTGCTTCACTTTTTTTCCTGCAATCCAACTAAAATTTTCATTGATGAAAACTACATTTCTGTTGATGGTCTGTTTCTTACTGACGATTTCCATCCCCTCCTCTGTTCAGGGGAAGGCAAGGGAAAACAATTCCTTCAACCTCATAAGCTACAACATCCGGATGAATACTGAAGCTGATGGCGTGAATGCGTGGCCTTTGCGAAAAGACAAAGTGGCAGCACTGCTCAGGTTTCACAAGGCCGGGATATTCGGAGTACAGGAAGCCCTCCTGGACCAGATGAACGACCTTAAAAGCAGTTTACCTGAATATGATTGTTACGGGGTAGGCCGTGACAATGGAAAAGAGGAAGGAGAATTTATGACCATCTTCTTCAGGAAGGATCGCTTTGAAAAGCTCGATGCAGGAACGCTCTGGCTGAACGAAAATACTGAAAAGCCCGGATTGGGCTGGGATGCGGCATGCAACAGAACCTGCACCTGGATCAAATTCAAAGATAAGTCGACAAGAAAAATTTTCTTCGCTTTCAACACACATTTTGATCACCGTGGACGTGTTGCCAGGGAAGAATCGGCAAAACTGGTATTACAGTTTATGGCGACCATCAACAAAGACAACCTCCCCATGTTTCTGACCGGTGATTTCAACTCATCCAGGGAAGCTCCTCCCATTCAAAAGATTCTGACTGTACTTTCAGACTCCCGGGACAAGTCCCTGACAGCCCCTTATGGTCCTGAGGGAACGAGCGGCGGGTTTGAGGTAAAAGAGTCAAAAAGGGTGATTGACTATATTTTTATCAACAGGAAGGTTGAAGTGCTTCGTCATGGGGTATTGACAGACTCGTTTGGCCTTTATTATCTATCAGACCACAGGCCGGTCCTGGCAGAAATCAGGATTCTTTAACTACCTCCGGGCACAACTCCTGACTAGAATCATAATCTTTTGAGGACAGGTACTTTCTTGTAAATTATTGTTTACTTTTAGGACAATACTTACCGAAACTACTATAAACCAATGAACAGGATCATCTTCTTTTGTCTTCTGATTCTGATCTTTACAGGCTGTCAGAATCAGAAAAACAAATTGCCTGTTGACTATGTCAATCCTTTTATTGGAACCTCTGTCAGCAGGTGGATGCAGTTCCCCGGTCCGGCTATGCCCTTCGGCATGGTCAAACTGAGTCCGGACAACACGGACGACTGGTTAATGAATGCCGGGTACGAGGACAGCATAAAGAGTATTTGCGGGTTCGGACACCTTCATTCATGGATGACCGGAAGTTTCCTGATGATGCCGGTCACCGGAGAACTGAGGATTCATCCCGGGACAAGGGAACATCCGGAAGGAGGATACCGTTCGCGTATCAAGGCAGGAAGTGCTGTTGCCTCTGCCGGATATTACTCTGTAATACTTGATGATTATAAGATTCAGGCAGAGCTGACTTCTACCATGCGATGCGGATTTCAGCGGTACAGGTTTCCCAAAAGCAGTACATCCAGGATATTGATCGATCTTCAGGTTCCGGAGGAAGGCCGTCCGGAAATCATCCAGGCCGGAATTAAACGAATATCTGATACCGAAATAACCGGAACCATTCACCGTGTTGACGGCTGGAATGATTATACCATACATTTCGTATCCCGTTTCAGCAAACCATTCCAGAGGATGGGGGGATGGAAAGGGGATGAAATTAAGGAGAATACCGACTCAGTATTTGTCAGTGAAAACCAGGATCTGGGAGCCTTTCTGCAATTTAGTACCGAGGAAAACGAAAAAATCCTCGTGAAAACCGGGATCTCTTTTGTCAGTACAGAACAGGCAAGACTGAATCTTGAAACAGAACTGGATTCTTTCGGATGGGATTTTGACGCTGTTCGGGAGCAGGCAAAAATGGTTTGGAACGATCTTCTCAGCAAAATAAAAGTGGAAGGCGGTAGTGAGGCAGATAAAGTAAAATTCTATACAAATCTCTACCACTCCTACTGTGCGCGTTCCGTTTTCAGCGATGCTAACGGAAAATATACCGATGCCTGCGAAACGGTCAGGCAGCTTCCCAATCCGGAAAACCCTGTATATGGTTGCGATGCTTTCTGGATGACATTCTGGAATTTAAACCAGCTGTGGTCACTTGTCAACCCTTCCATTGCTTCAAAATGGGTAAAATCCCAATTGCAGCTGTACGATGACGGCGGTTGGCTGAACAGGGGTCCGGGAGCACTGGAATATTCCGGCATTATGGTGGCCGAACATGAGATTCCTTTATTGACGAACGCTTACATGAAAGGTATCCGGGATTTCGACATCGGGAAAGCATACAAAGCCATGAAAGAGATCCAGACCCGGCCGGGAGCAGCACATCCCTGTGGCGGCCATGCCGGGAATGGTAACCTCATACCCTATATGAGTATGGGGTATGTCCCTTCCGATGAAGGACCTGTTTCCAATACCCTTGAATATGCATTTGATGACTGGTGCGTGGGTCAGTTGGCCAAAGAACTGGGCAACGAGGAAGATTACCGCTACTTCATGAAGAGGTCCCAGTATTACCGGAATGTTTTCGATCAGTCGACAGGTTATATGCGCCCGAAACATGCAGGTGGTCCCTGGTATGAAGAATTTCAGCCACTAAAATCCGCCGTGGGCAAATCCGACAATTTCGGTACAAAAGATTACACTGAGGCCAATTCCTGGCAATTCAGCTGGTTTGTTCCCCATGATCTGAAAGGCCTTATCGGCCTGATGGGAAAGGATGAGTTCAACAATCGGCTCGAAGAGGGCTTTGAAAAATCAAGGCCTATTTTTACCAGCAATTTTGTGAACCACAGCAACCAGCCAAATATGCAGTCTGCCTGGCTTTTTAATTATTCCGGCAAGCCCTGGCTAACCCAGAAATGGGTCAGGGAAATTCTGGACAATTACTATGGTGATTCTGCCAAAGGATACCCTGGTGACGAAGATGAGGGACAGATGGGGGCCTGGTACGTGATGAGTGCCATGGGACTTTTTGAGATGGATGGCGGTTCCGGACTCAATCCGGCGTATGAAATAGCATCACCAATCTTTGAAAAAATCACCATAGTACTTGATTCGGTGTATTACCCGGGCAAGCAATTTGTGATTCTATCCAAAAATTTCTCCCCTCAAAACAGGTATATCCAGTCGGCCAAGTTGAACGGGAAACCGCTGAACCGGTTCTGGTTCAGCCATGCAGATCTGGTCAGGGGCGGAGAACTGGAGCTTGAGATGGGTTCAGCTCCCAACAAACAGTGGGCCGTCAATTCAGACCATCCGCAACAGAATCCCGAAGAGACATTTGTCACAACACCCTATGTCAGTGACACCAAGAAAATGTTCATAGATCAGACCCTTGTCACCATCGCCTGCAACACCAAAAATGCTGAAATTCATTATACCCTCAACGGGAAGGAGCCGGACAGAACCTCCGCTGTTTACCGTGATCCATTCGTTGTAACAAAGAGCACCTTGTTAAAAATGAAAGCCTTTGCAGGAGAAGGAGAAAGTTTGCCGGCTACCGCAGAACTAATAAAGACAGCATTTAATAAGTCTTTGAATCCGGGAGAAACGGCACCCGGACTGAACTTCAGGTATTATACCGGTTCGTTCAGGATGGTCAATGAATTCTCCGGTCAGTCACCTGTCAAACAAGGAATTTCCCCGGATTTCTCCATCTCGGAAAGAGACCGTGACCAAAATTTCGCCTTTGATTTTGCCGGCTATCTGAAAATCCCCGCTGACGGCATATACACCTTTTACCTGACGACCAACGATGGCGGACAATTATTCCTTGACAGCCAGTTGCTGATCAACAACGACGGTTTACATCCCGCCGCTGAAATATTCAGGGAGATAGCACTGAAGGCCGGTTATCATGCCATTTCGGTAAAGTATTTCCAGGAAGGCGGATCCTTCAGGCTGGATGTAAACTGGGCAGGAAAAGACTTTACCAAAACTGCAATACCTGCCGGAGTGCTGTTTCATCAAAAGTGAACATGAGGGAATAGCCACCCCGGCGTCTGGATCACCCTAAAAGGATTAGGTGGGTTTTGGCTGTGCTAATCAACTGTTCCTTCTGGAAAATAAAAAATAAATTATACCCGGATGAAACAGCTTTGAACCAATAACTATTCAGTTTTTTTATCTTCAGGGTTACCTGCATATAATCCAAAAGCTAAACTACATATCAGTATATAAGGTAGATAATGCCCGAAATCTATACTCTTCCATATTTCGCTGAATAACAACTTATCTCCAACCAATAACCTTTTGCCCGGAACATAAAGTTCCAGCACAATAAATGTCGCAGACATTACCAGGGCAAGAATAAGTACCCTTTTAAAGTGCTCTTTATCAATTTTGAATTTTTTCATTTCCCCTTGTTAACCTTATCATTATTTCGATCCACATTTAAAATTTCCACAATGAATGGGAGATATTTAAAAGTTATTTGGGGAGTTAAGAAAGCAAAGAATTCTTCTCTTTCTTAACTCCTCAGAACTATAAGACTGCATATCCCCATTCTTCCCAGAATTTATAGGTAAATATCTCAGATTTCCTAACCAGGTAAAAAAGATAGTAGACAGCGTCATAAATGCTGCTGGTAGACTTGGTGGGTGCACCACCATTTATTGCCTTCAGCTCTTCCGATGAAAGTTCCATCAGATTTTCCATCCCCTGGGTATTTAGACTTATATTCATACTAATCCTCCTTCCCTCCGTCGTTCCAGCCATCAACTGCCCCGGATTTTATTTCATTGTAATGGTCATAAAGGAATTTGGCGGCAGTCAGCCAAAATCCGCCGCGGATCAACTTTGGCAATTTAATCATACCTCCATTCAGCTGAATTAATTCATCTCTTCCAAGATCTTTCATTTCACTTATTTTGAAATAATTCCTACTCTTTTAACTGGCTTTTCGGAATCTGCCAGAGCTATGCGCACTTCACTCTTTATAAAGTTACGGCCGTTCACTCTCATAAAAGAATAGTGGATCAGATTATATTGAAAATACTTAAACACAATTGTGCAGGCCGGGGTGACCATGATATTGACCATGAAGAAATACCTGAAAAAGGGGTCACATGGTGAACCACAATTTCAGGTAACTGACAAGTATAAATTCCAGGGGGAGCTACAATCAACCTCAGATTTGAATACTCCACCCAAGCAACAATAATCAGAATAAAAAACGGCCGCAATTTCTATTGCGACCGTCATATTGGTTATAATTTCCCCGAACGAGGAGTCCATTTAAGAATATCAGCAGAAGCTGCAAATTCCGAAACTGAGGCAGGCATGTCCTAACTTGTAACTGCCCTCACAATCTCATCCATCTCAACAGCAGCTCCGATCATGACCTCCCGGATACTGTCAGGCATCCCTGAAATCAGCTGTTTGACATTAATTGTTGAGACATAGACTTTACCGTCGGCCTTTTCATAAACGGAGATGCGGCATGGCATCATAACAGAGACAACGCGTTCGTCACTTTTGGCCAGCAATTCGCCAGAATAGGCAGGCTTGCAAATTTCGATCACTTTAACCGGCCTGACAGTTTTTCCGGATTTGGCCAAAGTAGCCTGAAGATCATGAGTTGCAGGATTCCCCCACTCACGGTCGGTGGCAGCTGTTGTCAGGATTTCAACTGTTTCATTAAATCCAAAAAGGCTCTCCTTTTCTATTATAGACTGCATTTCTTCCATGGCTGAATTTTTAGGTAAATATATGATCCTTAAGTCTTTTTCAGACTTGTCTAGTAGGAATTTCTTTCTACCAAGTTAACAATAATTCTTGTCAAAGCTCCTGTCTCAATTTACATTCCAACTGATTTTGAAATAATTTTTCAACATGAAGTGACAGTGCTTCTCCCATCCTTCCAACCGGCAGGAATTTTCTGTTCGGTTACGCAGGAAGGAAAATCAATAAAAGTGAATTACAGGGTTGGAACTTTTGCCGGATTGGAAGTTCTTCCTGAACACGTGTCTTTATAGATATATGTACCTATTTTCATTTTTTCGACTTTTAGTACACTTTTTTTAAATAATCTAAAAATTAACAAATTGCTAACATTAATCATTCAATCGTAACGTAAGATTTACTTAGATTTGAAGAACAAAGCTTATGAGAAAAGTGGTAAGTATCGTTGATTATACAATCAGTCTGATTTAAAACAACCAACTAAAAATCTGAAATACCAATGATTACGCACGAAGAGATTTGCAGCGTTCATTCGATGACCGAAACTGAAAAATACCGGTTACTCGAGCAGGTAATGGTCGACTATGATCACAAGGAAAATAACCTGATTCAAATCCTGCACATGGCCCAGGCCATTTTTGGATACCTTTCTGCTGAGGTTCAGTCATTCATTGCTGAGAAGATGGATATACCCAATTCTAAAGTTAACAGCGTACTTACCTTTTACTCTTTTTTCTCAACAAAACCCAAAGGCAAGTATACAGTCAGCATTTGCCTTGGGACAGCCTGTTATGTGCGGGGGGGCAAAGATGTTGTAAACAAGTTGAAAGAGGTACTTTCCATTGATGTGGGTGAAACCACCGATGACAAAATGTTCTCTCTGCAGGTGATGCGCTGCATTGGTGCCTGTGGACTGGCTCCGGCCATCACCATCAACGAAAAGGTCTATAAACAGGTGAACCCCAATAAATTACACAGGATCCTTGGAATGCTGAGATAGTTTCAGCACAATTTTTCATTAGTAACCAGGTTAATAAAATCATCAACACTATGTATATCAAATCCCTGAAAGATCTGACTGAAACGAAAAAAACATTTCAGGAACAGGAAAGTCAATTCCCTTATGTAGCACATGTTTGCTACGCTGCAGGCTGCCTCTCCTCCGACTGCCGTGAAGTGAAGGAAGCGCTTGTCAAAGCACTGGAACATGAGAAACTGACTGATAAAGTTAAGATCAAACTTACCGGCTGCATGGGTGCCTGTACTTTGGGGCCCACCCTGATTATCAATCCCGGGCAAACCCTATATTGCAACCTGAAGCCTTCCGACATGCCTCACATTGTCAAGGAGCACATCAAAAAGGGAAAGATTGCCGGAAAATATTGTTTCAAAGATCCTGACACAGGAAAAGAAATTCATAATATGCAGGAGATCAACTTCTTTAAGCTTCAAAAGAAAATAGTTCTCCGCAATTGTGGTACAATAGATTTTGCCTCACTCGAAGAGTACATAGCAAAAGACGGATATTTTGCGCTTGGCAAGGCGCTAACAAGTTTGTCCCCCGGGCAGGTTATAGACGAAGTAAAAAGATCGGGAATGCGCGGAAGGGGCGGGGGAGGATTTCCTACTGGCCTTAAATGGGAACTGGCTTCCAAAGAAGAGAGTGATCAGAAATATATCATCTGTAACGCTGATGAGGGAGATCCGGGTGCATTCATGGACCGCAGCCTTTTGGAAGGCGATGCACATGCTGTTATTGAAGGAATGATTATTGGAGGGTATGCCATCGGGGCCACTAAGGGGGTCGTGTACATTCGTGCTGAATACCCGATCGCCATCGAGCGGTTAACCATAGCCATCAAGGCTGCACAGGCCAGCGGATTACTTGGAAATGATATCTTCTCTTCCGGCTTCAGTTTTGACATCGAAATAAGAATTGGCGCCGGGGCATTTGTGTGTGGTGAAGAAACTGCACTGATGGCCTCAGTCGAAGGAAGAAGGGGTGAACCAACCCAAAAACCACCTTTCCCTGTTCAGTGCGGACTATACGGGAAGCCAACTGTCATCAACAATGTCGAGACCTTTGGAAGTATTGCTCCAATCCTGCTGAAAGGTGCGGAGTGGTTTGCATCGATAGGTACAGAAAAAAGCAAGGGCACAAAGGTCTTTGCCCTGGCAGGAGATATCCGGATGAAAGGGCTGATTGAAGTTCCTATGGGAATCTCGCTGGGTAAGATTTTATTTGATATTGGCGGAGGAATCCCCAGGAATAAAAACTTCAAGGTTGCCCAGACCGGTGGGCCATCGGGCGGATGCCTGACAGCCGAACACCTGAACACACCAATTGATTATGACTCTCTGATCAAACATGGAGCCATCATGGGATCTGGTGGTTTGATCAGCGCGGATGAGGATACCTGCATGGTGGACATGGCGCGTTTCTTCATGGATTTCGTGCAGGAAGAATCATGCGGAAAATGTACCCCCTGCCGTTTGGGGACTAAGCGTATGCTAGAAATCCTTGAACGTATAACTGTCGGAAAAGGCGAAGTGGGAGATATTGAAAAACTCATTGAACTGGGCACTTCCATCAAGGAATCAGCGATATGCGGACTTGGTCAGACTGCTGCCAACCCGGTTTTGAGTACAATCAAATACTTCAAACACGAATATGACGAGCATATTCAAAAAAAATATTGCAGGGCGGGTGTCTGCAGTGAATTGTTCATTTCTCCCTGCCAGAATGCGTGTCCTGCAGGAGTTAACGTCCCGGGATACATCGCATTGATTGCTGCAGGAAGGGTAAAGGATGCCTATCACCTGATACGCCAGGACAATCCCTTTCCTTCCATCTGCGGCAGGGTGTGCACACATCCATGCGAGAACAAATGCCGCCGGGCACAGCTCGACGAGGCCATTGCCATCGCAGACCTCAAAAGGTATGCTGCCGATTTCGTATTGAATTCGGATGAGCCGTACATGAACATGATGTTCCAGAAAAATGGCAAATCTGTCGGTATAATTGGTGCCGGACCTTCCGGCCTTACCTGTGGTTATTATCTTTCGAGGTTAGGTTATACCGTTGATATCTACGAGGAAAAGAATATTGCAGGGGGTATCCTTGCCTACGGAATCCCTGAATACAGACAACCGAAAGATATTCTGAAAAAGGAAATCGACTCCATCATCCAGTCAGGTATTAATGTGATTTACAATACCAAAGTTGGAGAACATATCACCTTTGAGGAATTGAAAGCCAAATACGGTGCAATCTACATTGCCACAGGAACTCAGCTTTCAAGGAAGATCGGAATCGAAGGAGAAGAAAAAGAGGGAATCTATCACGGACTAGATTTTCTGAAAGATATCAATCTAAACAAGAAAGTAACTGTAAAAGGGGTGGTAGCTGTCATCGGAGGCGGAAATACAGCCCTTGATGCAGCCAGGTCAGCATTGCGCCTCGGTGCCGAAAAAGTTCACATCCTGTACCGGAGAACGCGGGAAGAAATGCCTGCCGACCGTCGTGAAATACAGGAGGCCCTTGACGAGGGGATCATATTGCATGAGTTGGTTGCCCCTGTGAGATTTCTTGGCAATGGTGCAGTCCGGCAGATAGAGTGCCTGAAAATGGAACCGGGAGAGTTTGGCAAAGACGGAAGAAGAATACCTGTAAAACAACCGGACTCTACTTTTACCCTGAATATTGACATGGCCATCCCGGCCGTCAGCCAGTACTCAGATCTTCCATTTGTAACACGGAAAGATGTCGAATTGACAGATTGGGGCACCTTCGTCGTTGACAGCTCAACACAGATGACAACTCAAAAGGGAATTTTTGCCGGTGGGGATGTGGCCAGGGGCTCAGATGTAGTGATAACAGCCATTGCTGACGGGAAAACTGCAGCCAAATCCATCGACAAATACCTTGGCGGAAAGGGCATCCTAAATACAGGGGAGCCGATTGATATTCCCAACCTGCGTCCGGATGAAGCAAATACAATCGAACACGACCGTTTCCCGATGAGATATCTCGAAGACGAAAAACGGCGCACCAGTTTTGAAGAGGTCGCACAGGGATTTCATAAACTCAATGCCATTGCTGAGGCGATGCGTTGTCTGCAATGCTCCAAACACTAACCGAAATACCCTTCCAGCCATTTCAGGACCAACCGAAAATGATTATTTGGGTATTCCATCTGGCCATCAAAAAACAAAATATTAACAGAGGAAAATTTACATACTATGGCACTTGTTACACTGACAATCAACGATAAAACCATCTCGGCCGAAGAGGGAACAACCATTTTCGAAGCAGCGAAGCAAAACAACATCCTGATACCACATTTTTGCTACCTGGAGAATGTCCACCAGATAGGTTCATGCAGAATTTGTGTAGTGGAGGTTGAAGGGGCAAGGAACCTCATGGCTTCCTGCGTTTCTGAAGTCAGGGAAGGGATGGTGGTCCACACAAATACCAGTAAAGTCCGGAAGGTAAGAAAGGTTCTGTACGAACTAATCCTGTCGGATCATCCTAAAAACTGCCTGGGCTGCCACCGCAATCAAAACTGTGAACTACAAGACCTTGGAGAACAAATTCAGATAGATGGATTCAGGTTTGAAGGAGTAAAATCCAAAGATGTAGTCGACAGCACCAGTCCTTCTATTGTCCGTGACAGCTCAAAGTGCATTCTTTGCCGCCGCTGCGTGACAGTTTGCAATGAGATCCAGGGGGTAGGAATTATGAATGCACACCACCGGGGGTTTGCAACTTTTATTGGCCCTTCGGAAGATGAAAGCCTTGGACAATCAATTTGCACCAACTGCGGACAGTGCATTGTTGTCTGCCCGGTCGGCGCTCTGAAAGAAAAAGATTCTACACAGCTTGTCTGGGAAGCCCTCCTGGACAAATCCAAAACAGTTGTCGTTCAGACCGCTCCCGCAGTTCGTGTGGCGCTGGGCGAGAAATTCGGCTTTGAACCCGGCACTCTTGTCACAGGCAAAATGGCCTCCTCCCTGCGCGAACTGGGATTTGATTACATCTTTGATACCAACTTTGCCGCCGACCTGACAATCATTGAAGAAGGATCAGAATTTCTGAAAAGGGTCAGTGATCACTTTTCAACTGCAAACGGAGCAATCCTTCCAATGATAACAAGTTGCAGTCCGGGCTGGATCAAATATGTTGAACACCAGTATCCTGAAAAACTGGGGCATCTGTCAAGCTGCAAATCACCTCACATGATGCTGGGAGCACTGATAAAGAGCTACTTTGCGAAAAAAATTCAGAGCGATCCGAAGGATCTGTTTGTGGTATCAGTCATGCCCTGCACTGCCAAGAAATTTGAAATTACAAGGCCCGAGATGGAATCGAACGGCGTGAGGGATGTTGACGCCGTGCTCACAACCCGTGAACTGGCCAGGATGATAAAGGATGCAGGCATCGATTTTGCCCAGCTTCCCGATTCAGAGTTTGATTCGCCCCTGGGCTTATCTTCCGGAGCAGCTGACATATTCGGGACTACCGGCGGAGTCATGGAGGCAGCCCTGCGTACTGTATACGAACTTGTCACCGGACGTGAATTACCGATGGAAAAGTTGCATGTCGCGCCTTTGGCTGGATTGAAACAAATCAAGACAGCAGCACTGAAGATTGAAAACCCTGTCGATGCCTATAAATTCTTGGATGGAGTGACAGTCCAGGTAGCTGTAACCAGCGGATTGAAAGGTGCATCCAAATTAATGGAGGAGATCCGCCTGGGCAAAAGCCCTTACCACTTTATTGAGGTGATGGGATGTCCGGGTGGTTGCATCAGCGGTGGCGGTCAACCCCGCCCGGTAAATAACCTGGTCAGGATGAAACGCCTGGAGGCCATTTACCGTGAAGATGAGGGCAAATTGCTGCGGAAATCACACTTGAATGAGGACCTGCAGACTTTGTACACGGAGTTCCTGGGCCAGCCACTCGGTCATCTTTCACATGAATTGTTGCACACAACCTATCAGAAGAGGGACAAGAACTGATACGCTGATTTTCATGCCTGTCAGCTCCTGAGCTTCCAGCCGGCTCCTTCTTTGGTGTCCTTGATCTCAAAGCCCAGGTCGATCAGCCGGTCACGAATCAGATCAGAGGTTGCCCAGTCTTTTTTTATCTTGGCTTCCTGGCGAAGAGACAACAATAACTCTACCATCTTACTGAAGAGTTCGCTGTCGGCAACGCCCGGGAGGTTATCGGGAGACTTGAGTCCAAGAACTTCATGGACCAGGCCGGAATACAGTTGCTGAAGTTGGTGGAGGTCACCCGGAGTAACTGTCTCTTTCCCGTCATTTACGGCATTGATCATTCTGGCTCCATCGAAAAGGCTGGCGATCAATATTGGACTATTAAGGTCGTCATTTAATGCTTCGTAACAATCATTTCTCAGTTTCACTACATCAATTGAAGATTCTGAAGTAGTTTTAAGTCCCGGAAGAAGTGCAATGGCATTCATCAGGCGTTCAAATCCTTTTTCTGCCGCCTGAAGCGCTTCATTTGAGAAATCAAGCGGACTGCGGTAATGTGCCTGCAACATAAAGAAACGAATGGTCATCGGGTCGTAGGCTTTTTCAAGAAGGGAATGCGATCCCGTGAAAAATTCATCCAGCTGAATGAAATTACCCAGCGATTTACCCATCTTCTGGCCATTTATGGTAATCATGTTGTTGTGAATCCAGTAATTCACGGTGGAATGGCCAAAGCATGCCATTCCCTGTGCCACTTCAGCTTCATGGTGAGGGAACAGGAGGTCGAGTCCGCCACCGTGGATATCAAATCTTTCACCCAGGTATTTTGTGCTCATGGCTGTACATTCGGTGTGCCATCCGGGGAAACCGGAACCCCACGGGGAAGGCCAGCGCATGATGTGTTCCGGCTGGGCACTCTTCCAGAGGGCAAAATCAAGGCCCGACTTTTTCTCGTTCTGGCCATCCAGATAACGCGTATTGGTATATAGATCCTCTGTTTTCCTGCCTGATAATATGCCATAGGAATGTTTAAGAGCATAGGCTTCCACGTCAAAATAAACTGAACCGTTCTTTTCGTAAGCAAATCCAGAATCAATCATTTTCTTTACCGCCCCGATCTGTTCAATGATATGCCCGGAAGCAACCGGTTCAATACTGGGAGGCAGCACATTGAGCTGGCTCATGTTCCTGCGGTAGCTGTTGGTATAAATCTGGACTATCTCCATAGGTTCCAGCTCTTCCACCCTGGCTTTCCTGGCCACTTTATCCTCTCCCTCGTCTTCATCATTGACCAGGTGACCGACATCAGTAATATTTCTCACGTACCGCACCTTGTACCCTATGTGGAGCAAATAACGGAAAAGAAGGTCAAAGGTGATGGCCGGGCGTGCATGTCCCAGGTGAGCATGTCCGTAAACTGTAGGACCACAAACATACATCCCCACATGATCCTTGTGAATGGGAACAAAAAGTTCTTTTTTACGGGTCAGTGTATTGTACAGTACTAACTTTTCCATGAGCATCGTATGAAGTGATCGAAACGCAAAATTAAAAAAAAAGGGATGAACGGCGAATAAAATGATTGCACCTTTCTTATCTTTGGGTCTGAAAGAATAATAATTAGCCTTTATGAAGCAACTACAACTTAAATCAATCTTCCTCCTTACCATACTTTCATTCTCAGCCTGCTCTTTTTCGCAGAATAAGATTATTCCGGAAGGGCCGATGGTGCTGATCAAAACAAAATACGGGGATATGAAGGTCGTGCTCTACAATGAAACACCTTTACACCGCGATAACTTTATGAAGCTGACCAAAGAGGGTGTATTTGACAGCCTTCTCTTTCACAGGGTGATCAAGGGATTCATGGTGCAGGGAGGAGATCCGCAATCCAAAAGGGCTACAAAAGAACAGATGCTAGGGGAAGGAGACCTTAATTATACGGTGCCGGCAGAAATTTTACCCGGGATTATCCATAAAAAAGGTGTGATAGCTGCAGCCAGAAACGGGGATGATGTAAATCCTGAACGCAGATCCTCCGCCACGCAATTCTACCTCGCACAGGGCAAAGTATACAAACTGGATGATGTTCCCCTGATTGAAGCGAACCTCAACAGCAGGGCTGCAGAATCACTCTTCAACAAACTTGTTGCTGAGAAGATTGACACACTGACTTTATTTCAGATGGCCAGGAACAAGCAAGGTTATGAGAAAATAACCTCCAAGCTGAGACAACAGGCCGAAAATGAAATTGCAAAAAATCCGGCCAAACTCACAAAACAGCAAATAGAGACCTATACCACCTGGGGTGGAATACCTCATCTAGACGGGGCCTACACTGTTTTTGGAGAGGTTACTGATGGACTGGCAGTTATTGATTCCATCGCGGCACAACCAACCGGACCGATGGACCGACCGGTTGAAAATATCAGGATGATAATTGAGGTAATTAAAGAGTAAACCCTGTTGTCGCAAATCCTACCTTGCAAAGATCCTCAAAGAAGGAGGGATAAGACTTGGTAACCACCATCGCATCCATTATCCTGACTGAACCTTTGGCCATGGCGACAGGCGCAAACGCCATAGCCATCCTGTGATCGTCATAAGTTGCGATAAGCGGATTATTCTGAACCAATGATTCATCGGTATTGCCCTCCCACGAAAGTTCTCCCTCTGCAGGTTCCGTGAGAACTGCTCCAAGTTTCAAACATTCATTTTTTAATGCCGCTATCCGGTCAGTTTCCTTGATTTTGAGTGTCCTGAGACCTGTAAAATGGAAAGGAAGCTTCATCAGGACCGATAAAACGACAAACGTTTGAGCAAGATCAGGATTTTCTATAAAATCAAGATTGAAATATTTCAATGCCGTCTCCCTGTTTTTTGTCAGCCTTACTGTATCGCCATCCTGCCGTGACCTGATACCAAAATATCTTTCAAACCATGCTGCCTGAATGGCATCCCCCTGCAGGCTTTTCATGTACAATCCCTTCAGTTTAATATCACAACGATCTGATAATGCTGCAAGCGCATACCAGTAGGATGCTCCCGACCAGTCTGCCTCAACAGTATATGAGACAGGCTTATACAACTGGTAATCAATACGTATTTCATTGCGGTCCCATTTGTAACTGATGCCGAACTGCTTCATCAGCTGAAGGGTCATTTCAATATAAGACCGGGAGGTAATTTTATTTTTAAGCCGGAGAGTCAGTCCTCCCTGCACCGTGGGTGCCACCATGAGCAAGGCGGAGATGTATTGGCTGCTGATACTCCCATCCAATTCAATGATGCCTCCTTTCAATGCCGTTCCGGTTATCCTGAGCGGCGGATAACCCTCCTCCCCTTCATATTCAATAAGGGCTCCCATATTTCGCAGCGCCTCTACCAGGATTGAGACAGGCCGGTGCTGCATCCTTTCGGAACCGGTTATGTGCCACTCTCCCACAATTTTTGAAAGATAGGCAGTGAGAAAACGCATGGCAGTACCGGCATGACCAATATCAAAATGGTTGGAATTTGACTGAAGAACACGACTCATTGCCATTGAGTCGTCGCAATCTGACACGTTCCTGATTGGATGGGGAGAATAGCTCAGGGCATTGATAATAAGTGCCCTGTTGCTAATGCTCTTCGAAGCAGGCAAATTAATTTCTCCGACCAGGGATGAATCAGTCTTCGTCAGAAGGATATGCATGTTAATTCTGAAAATAAGTCAGTTGAATATTGATGGTTCAGCAATAGCTATGGAATACCCGGTAACCTATTGGTTCCTATATTAATATGAATCAGGCCTTGTTGATCTCCCTGAAATAATCAAGTGCTTCAAAAATCTCCTCCTTGCTGCAGTTCCTGTTGATCTCCACCTCTCCTACTGACGTGATCAGTGTGAAATTAATGTTTGTGCCCTGGTTTTTTTTATCATGGCTCATCAATTCGAACAGCTCCTCATAATCACCAGTATCAATCTGAAATTTTCCATAGAGGGACTGGATCCAGGATGAGAGATGGTGCAAGGTACCGTCTGCAAAACCACATTTTTCGTGCGACAAATAAAGTTCAACAAGCATTCCGTAAGCAACAGCATGTCCATGTAGCAGGGGTTTGGCCGTCTTCAGGGAAAAACTCTCGAAGGCATGACCTACCGTATGTCCGAAATTTAGTGCCTTGCGAATATTTTTTTCGTTGGGATCTTTTTTGACAAAATACTCTTTTATCAGGATAGATCGGGTGATCATCTCCTGAAGGACTTTGTAGTTTGGTTGCTTGAAATCAAATTTCCTCAGATCAGTATGATCATCCTGTGAATGAATAAGGGCGTGTTTGATCATCTCTGCAAAACCGGATATCATATTCTCATGATCCAGCGATTGTAAAAACCGTGGATCAATGATGACCTGATATGGCTTGTTGAACACCCCAATTTCATTCTTCAGTCCGTTGAAGTTGAACCCTGTCTTGCCGCCGATGGATGCGTCCACCTGCGCCAGTAAAGTGGTCGGAATATTAACAAATTCAACTCCTCTCTTGAAGGTTGAAGCAGCAAAACCAGCCAGGTCAGTGAGCATGCCCCCACCCAGGATCACAACAAGAGAGTTGCGGTCTGCCCCGTTTTTACTCAGAAACATCCAGATCATTTCAACGATCCACAGGGATTTATTGTCCTCGCCAGCCGGAATAACCACCTTTTTAAACATTTCAATCTTTGGGACATCACACAAAAGCGGCAAACAAAAACGCTCAGTATTTTTATCCATCACAAGAAACAGTTTGTCCTCTGGGAAAGCAGAAATTGCCGACCCCAATGCCTTTTCAAGCTGATCAGTAACAACAACGGAATTTCTAATTGTCATAGGTTATTTTCTACTTTTATTAAAACAACAAAGGTAATTCTAAATTTATTCAGTTCCCAATTTTAACTGAGGTCATAGTCAGTGAACCGGCAACAGCCTTGTCATTGAAAATACTCAGTCTTTCATCCCCGCTTTTCAAAGCAAGGATGTAAAGCAAAGGAAGAAAATGCTCGGGAGTCGGAATTGAAAGATCAAATGCCTTACCCTGAGATTTAAAATCAATTAACCTCTGATGATCATTGTCCAGGATACAGGCTTTCATTTTCTCGCTGGCTTCAATGGCCCAGTCATAACCAAATCCGGGTTCATTCAGTTTATCCCAGGCAACACGTTGAAGGTTATGTACCATATTTCCGCTTCCGACTATCAGGACACCTCTTTTTCGCAGGGACGCAAGTTCCCTCCCCAAATCGTAGTGATACTGTGGCGCCTGGTAATAATCAAGACTCATTTGAATCACCGGAACATCGGCTGAAGGATAGAGGTGCCTGACCACACTCCAGCATCCATGGTCGAGTCCCCATTTGTGATCCATCCCAACTGCCGTTTTGGTTATTGCCCTTTGTGTTTCAAGGGCAAGTTCCGGACTTCCCGGAGCGGGATATTCCACTTCAAACAATCGTTGAGGAAAACCTCCGAAATCATGGATGGTCGGAGGTTTCTCCATTGCCGTCACCAGCGTGCCACGTGTTTCCCAGTGTGCAGAAATGCATAAAATAGCATTGGGTTTTGGCAGGGTTTTACCAACCTCCTGCCATCCCCTGACAAATTCATTCTCTTCGATGGCATTCATCGGGGAACCATGACCCATAAACAGGACCGGCATTGGTTCTGTTTTTCCAAAGGTTCCGGAAATTTTATTTAAGGCATTGACTTTCATTGCATTCCCTGATAATGTGATAAGACCGAGGCTCTTTAAGAAATTTATTCTGTTCATGCAGGACAATTTTCAACAATTGCTTTTACGCAATCATTCAAAATTGTATAACAATTGTACTGCAATCATGGTGAAATGGAGACCTCTCCAGCCAACAACAGAACAAACAGATGCCGGATAATAACAGGGTTTTACCCATCAACTTTCAGCCATTGAATTCCCGGATGGCATCCAGCATGGCTGCCAGGTTGCCTACAGGAACGTTGGCCTGGATGTTGTGTACGGTATTGAAAACAAATCCTCCGTCCCGGGCAAAAATCTCACAATTTTGAAGAACCTGCTGCCTTACCTCGCCTGGAGTTCCAAATGCAAGCATTTGCTGTGTGTCAACACCTCCGCCCCAGAAAACAAGTTCTTTCCCATACTGCTCCTTCAGGTGACGCGGGTCCATCCCTGTTGCACTGATCTGAACAGGATTGATGATGTCGAATCCTGCTTCAATGAACAAGGGCATAAATGTTTCGACGGCTCCGCACGAATGCTTGAAACTCTTCCATCCGGTGTTTTTGTGCATCCAGTCATTGATTTTTCTGTAATATGGGAGGTAGAGTTCCCTGAAATCATCCGGAGAACAAAATGTCGACACCTGCGTTCCAAAGTCAGTGCCGCAAATAAATACTGCATCTATCCGGTTTCCAATTCTTTGATAGATTTTTGTAAAATTTGCTATGGCAATTTCTGTCTGCTTTTCAAAAATGGCATGGACATAATCCGGCCGCAAGATGGTGCTCATGTACCACTCGGCGATGTCCCTGATTCCTTTGGGTGCCCGCAACTGCATCCCGGGTACCAGCGCTATGTCGCCCAGGGCTGTCCCGCCAAGACTGGCAATAATACCTTTCCCCCTGGAGAATTGGGAGTTTACTGTCCGTTCCCAGTAATCAAGTGTCTCTCCCGAGACTGGTTCAAATTCTTCGAGATTATCCTCCGGATTGAGATTCTCCTCTACAAGGGAATCCTGGCGTATGATGGCATCAAAAAAGAATCCTGCTTTTGGCATCCTGGCATTGGGTGCGAGGGAAATCTCACCTGAAGGATACATCAGCGTGCTGCCATCCTCCTCCCGTGTTGTATTAAAATCCGACGAAACCATTACCTGCTGCCCCCAGTTGGTGGTCCATCCCTTCCATTCACACTCGCTGTTGGGAAATCCGAACATATTATTTCTTCCATAGGCACCAATCACATCGATCCCCATCTTCTCCATCAATTCTTCATCCACTTCGCCAAGCATCTGGAAAGGCTCAACTACCTTTACAGGCCGCTCTGCAAGCCCATATAATTTTCTGAGATTTTTCACTGCCAGGCAATGAATGCCGGTCACTGCAGTACCGCCAAAATCAACCACCAAACGATCAGGTTGCTGGTGATTCAGTGTCTTTTGAAGATTGTCCCTTGAGTTCATTGTAATAATATGTTACATTCTGACAACGGCAAAATTAATCGGATGCAAAAAAACAGGATATTGCATTGACATCCACTTAAATAGCTATTGTATGACAATAAAGTCCCTGTTACAGAATACCACGATTGATCCGGATAAACGGACGGTACAGGAATGCTGTTTTCCGTTCTATAAATATAGAGAAAAAACAATTCCTGCTGCAGGTACCAAAAAAAGCCGCTCCGGTTTAGGCAGGAGCGGCTTTTTAATTAGAATGATTCTATTGAAGGATAAATTCAATCGGAACGGTATATGCCACACTGACAGCCTGGCCGCGCTGCCTGGCAGGTTTCCATTCGGGCATCCTGTTGACCACCCTCAAGGCTTCGGCATCCAGCAAAGGGTTGACGGATTTCACAACCATTGCCTCTTCCACCCTCCCGGTACTGCTGACCACAAAGGATACAAAGACTTTCCCCTGGATCTTGTTTTTCCGGGCTTCCGCAGGATATTTGATCTCAACCGCGATAAAATTTCTCAAGGCACTTGATCCGCCCGGATATTCAGGCATTTCCTCAACTACAATGAAAACCTCTTTTTCCCCTTTGGCGTTGGTTTTTGACTGTTCACTTTTTTTACCCGGAGTTCCGGATTGTGCTTCTTTATCCGTCCTGGTTTTGGCTTTACTTGTTATCAGAATAACGCCATTCTTGCCTTTGTCTCCAAACATAATAGTGGCGGATTTATCCTTCAGCACACTGATGGATTCAATTTGATCCGGACTGATTTTGTCCATATTTCCGGAGGGAATCTCATTGCCGTCAAGGATAACCAGCGGAGCGTCCTTTCCCTTCCCCATAACCAGCATCTCGTTGATTTTTTCCTTCCCGGCGGGAGGGGGAGGAGGGGGCGGAGGAGGCGTTGCGTAAGCTACAACAACAATTTTTTCAATTCCCACGTTTGCAACTTCCATTACAATTTTCATGGGCTGGGTGCTTACCTTTTGCACCACCGTCTTAAATCCGACGAAAGTGAAGAATATTTCGCCATCCTCCGGAATCTCCTTTAATTCAAATTTTCCCTCAGGATCAGTCATGGTACCGATGGTGGAACCTCTTAGAATGACAGAAGTACCATGGAGCGGACTGCCGTCTGCTTTGACTACCTGTCCTTTAATATTTACTGTTTTAGTCTCCAGCTGAATGGCGCCCGAATCATTTACGTATTGATATTCAGGGAGTGCGAATGCATAAAACAGCATGGCTGCCATTGGCAGTATCACAAGCATCTTTAATTTTCTCAATGGAGAATCTATTTTCTTTTTCATCATCGCAAATCTTTTTTTGTTGAGTGAATAACTGAATGAATTGGTGAGACTGAATACAGGCTCTCCCATTAACTGGTTCAAAAGGGCCGCCTGGTATACTGCCGGATCTGCAGTACTTTGCAGTGCCTTCTCGTCGGCCAGGTATTCATGATTCTGGCGGACAAGATGGGCGTAAACCCATACAAAAGGGTTGAACCACTGCACAATGCAGACAAATTCGACAAGCAGCAAATCAAACCAGTGTCGTTGCTGAATATGCTCCCGCTCATGGTGGATGATCTCTTCCATCTCGATTGGTGAAACTGAAGGATTGACAAAAACGAAAGAGAAAAATGAAAATGAGGAAGCAAAGTCCGAAGCACGGACTACCTTAACCTCTCCTGCAAGTTTATAACCGGTCCTGCGCAATTTCAGGATGATCTTAAAGGATTGAAATAGCATTCTCAATAAAAACAGTGCGGCACCGGCGATATAAACCCAGTACAGAAATGGGATGGTAGTTCCTTCAGGAACAATTGTCGCAATTGATAAATCCCCTGCAGAAGCTGAAGGGATGGTTACCGCCGGCAAAACAACTGAATAATGAAAAGTATAAAAAGGGAAAAGCAGGGAAGCGATGATTCCTGCCAGCAGGTAAAACCTGTTGAGCCTGAAGAAACGCTCATTTCTCAACGCCAGCAGGAAAATGACAGCAAAGGCAGTCAGCCATGCAGCCGATTTCAATAAAACCATGCTCATTGTTTCCATTTTATTCGGTTTTATTTCGTTTGGCCAATTCCTTCTTGGTCTCCTCCATCAAAAGTTCAAGATCCCTGATCGACAAATCATTCTCTTTGGCAAAGAAAGAAGCCATGGCAGGAAATGAATCGTTGAAGTAGTTCTTCATTAATCCGATCAACTGCTTCCCGGAATATTCCTTTTTTTGGACCAGTGGATAATAAACAAATACTTTTCCATAATCCTTGTGTCCGACGAATCCCTTCTTCTCCAGGATCCTGACAACTGTAGATACCGTGTTGCGCGCAGGTTTAGGCTCTTCAAAGCGGTCTAGAATATCCTTGACGAGTCCCTCCTCCAGGTCCCACAATATCTGCATCACTTGTTCTTCTGATCTTGTTAATTGCATGTTCGCTGCTTTTTAGTCAATCCTTCAGGACAAATATATAACTATATTTATAGTCAACCAACTATTTTAGGATTATTTAACTATTTTTTTAGTCAGACTGTTAATTTGATTTGCTATCTGGTTAAATGCTTACACATTAAGTGACAGTTTAAATTTTACTAAGGCTTTATCTGCAAAGTTGCCAGTCTATAATCGCAGGTAAATTAACAGGTATGAAAACCCTATTTTTTTACAAAACCTTAGAAGAAAACGGGAAAGCCTGGATTATCGCCCGCGTATAGATACTGTCTGAAAACTGATTGTTGGGATCGGGCGGAATGCAGAGAATAGTAAAAGTGGAATTTGCTTAATAAGATAATAAGGTTGTGGTTATCTCTACTCGTCCATATTCTACTAAGGTTGCCTGAGAAAGATAAGGTTTTGCAGTTTGCGTCTTTATTTTTATTAATAAAATGAAAGGGCTTATGAAAAGTTTAAAAAAAATTAGAAAGTATCTTCTGTTTAAGAATTACGGTTCAAACTGACGCTTCGTTACCGATGAAAAAATTGGGACAGACTGTGCCTCCAACCTATAACAGATGTATGCATTTTATTTACAACCGGGGAATGGTCATTCCCCCATCCACCATCACCACCTGCCCTGTGGAATAAGGCATGTATCCCGTGGCCATAGCGGCAGCAACTTTGCCAACATCTCCAGGCAATCCCCACCGGGGCTGTATGGCAAGGCCATTCTCAAACAAAATGTCATATTTTTCATGAACACCGGAAGTCATGTCTGTGTCGATCACTCCCGGCTGAATTTCATAAACTGGAATATCAAATTCCCCAAGTCTTGAGGCCCATAACCGGGTTGCCATGGCTATGCCGGCCTTTGAGATGCAGTATTCACCCCTGTTAACCGAAGCCACAATGGCAGAAACCGAAGAGACATTGATGATGCAAAAGAATTCTTCCGGCAGTTTTTTCTTGGCCTCAATCATGTTATTGGCCACCACCTGTGTCAGGAAATAAGGCCCCTGAAGATTAACATTCATGACGTATTCAAAACTTTCCTCTGTTGCTTCAAGGATATCCTTCCTTTCCGGTGGAGCAATTCCGGCATTGTTGACAAGTATATTCACCCTGCCAAACCTTTCATTAACAGCCTCCACCAAACTGAAACGATCCTCTTTTTTTGAGATGTCTCCACGGAAATAGGCAACCTCAACGCCGGCCTTTTCCAAATCCACCAGTACCGGCCTGACTTCTGCTTCCTCGCGCCTGCCATTCACGGCCAGGTTAAAACCGGCTTTTGCCAACTCCTTGGCAATTCCCAGTCCAATTCCCCTGGTTCCACCGGTTATCAATGCAACTTTTCTCATTTTAGATTTTGGATTTTCGTTCAGCACTCTTATACCTCAAAGCCTGTCCCTATAGCCTATACCTTATCTTGCCCCCACTCATAACTCATAATGACTCGTCCTGATTTTAGTTTACAGTTTTTGATTAATAATTGTTTTTT